>JBJTJB010000632.1:0-3982 GCA_046095245.1 Bacteroidota bacterium
GCGCATCATTGTACCAATGGCCGGAATGGGAAAACGGATGAGGCCTCATACCCTCACTACCCCGAAACCCCTCGTTCCGGTTGCGGGGAAACCCATCGTTCAGCATCTTATGGAGGATATCCTGCGCATGTGTAAATCGGATGTCGAGGAAATCGCATTCGTGGTCGGACGTTTCGGCGAAGAGGCCGAGCGTTCGCTGATCGGAATCGCCGAATCGCTTGGTGCCCGTGGAACCATCCACTACCAGGATACCCCGCTGGGTACGGCCCATGCTATTCTATGTGCCGAGAGCGCTTTGCGGGGACCTGTTGTCATCGCCTTTGCCGATACCCTTTTCAGTGCGGATTTCAACATCGATCCCCAGTGCGACGGCGTCATTTGGGTGAAACAGATCGACGATCCTTCGCAGTTTGGTGTGGTGAAAACCACCGACAATGGTACCATCACCGATTTTGTGGAGAAACCCAGTGAGTTCGTTTCCGACCTGGCCATCATCGGAATCTACTACCTGCGTGATGGAGAAAACCTCAAACAGGAATTGCAGTATCTCATCGACAACAACATTTGCGAGAAAGGGGAGTTCCAACTCACCAATGCCCTTGAGCACATGAAGGCCAAAGGGAAAATCCTCAAAGCCGGACGCGTTGACGAATGGCTCGACTGCGGAAACAAGGATGCTACTGTGCACACCAACCGTCGCGTGCTCGAAATCAAATATCCCGACAACCGGATTGCCGCTACTGCACGCATCACCGATAGTGTGATCATACCACCTTGCCTTATTGCGGACGGAGCCGTGGTGGAACGTTCGGTCATCGGTCCGCATGTCAGTCTGGGCACGGGTAGCAGCATCAGCGACTCAAGGGTCAGGAACAGCATCGTACGCGACCACACCTCACTTTCCGGAACCTGCATCGACAACAGTCTGATTGGTAGTCACGTGAAACACAGCGGAACCTGGAGTGATCTCAGTATTGGCGACTACAGCACGCAGGCATGAGCAACTCACGTTCGAATCTGTTGTTTCGGTTGTGCGCAATCCTGCTGCTGTCGGGGTTGGTTTTGACACAAGCGCTCGGGCAATCGAAAAAGAAAAAAGGCGATCAGCCGAACGAGCAGGACAGAATCAAGGCCACCTATGCGTTTTTTGACGGCCAGAAGGAAAAACTGACCGGTAACGACGCGCGGGCTGCAGAACAGTTCAGCCAATGCATCCGCCTCGACCCCGGCAACCATGCCGCCATGTATGAACTTGCCTCCATCTACAGTTCGGGGGGGCGTATGAGTGATGCACTTTTTCTGATCAGGCAAGCCATCGAACTGGAGCCAAAAAATGAATGGTACACCTTGCTTCAGGCCGACATCCTGGAGCGGAGTGGAAAATACAACGAGGCTGTTGATGTCTACCGTAAACTTTACCTACGCAATCCCGGTAAAGTCGAATACCTGTTCAGTGAAGCGGACGTATTGCTGATGCAGGGAAAACTGGCCGAGGCCATCAAGGCATACGATCGCATTGAAGCAATCATCGGTGTAAGCCAGGAAATGAGTCAGCAAAAGCAGCGCTTATACCTCAAAATGGGCAAGACCGATGAGGCTGCGCAGGAATTGGAGAAACTCATCCGGAGCGAACCGAACAACCTCGAATACCATTCCATGTTGGTGGAGCTCTGGCAAGTGAACGAACGCCCGCAGAAGGCCATGGAAGTCATCCGCCGGATGCAGGCCATCGACCCCGAAAGCCCGAACGTATACCTCTGTCTGGCCGAGCAATACCGCATGGAAGGTCGCCGCGAGGAGTCCTACCAGAGTTTGAAAAAAGCATTTGCTTCTCCCGCACTGCCCAGCGAAGTGAAGATCCGTATCCTGACCAGTTATCTTCCCTTGGTGAGTGGTAATACTGAGATGATGCAGCAATCGCTGGAACTGGGTGCTGTGTTGGCAGAAACGCATCCCAACGAAGCGTTGGCGCAGACCGTTTACGGTGATTTCCTCTACATTGACAAACAGTTTCCCCAGGCACGTGAGCAATACCGGAAGGGGCTGGGCATCGACAAACGCAACCTGCAGGCCTGGCAGCAGCTTCTTCTGACCGAATCGGAAGTGAAGGATTATACGGCCATGGCGCGCGAAGCCGAAGAGGCCTTGGGTTACTTTTCCGATCAGGCCGCCTTGTATCTGTTTGCCGGCATCGGTTTGCAGCAGCAGGAGGAGTATTCGGCTGCCGCTGCGAAGTATGTAAGCGGAAGTAAACTGGTGGTCGACAACGATGCC
This sequence comes from Bacteroidota bacterium, assembly GCA_046095245.1. Taxonomy (GTDB): domain Bacteria; phylum Bacteroidota; class Bacteroidia; order AKYH767-A; family OLB10; genus JAJTFW01. The sequence goes on from JBJTJB010000632.1 coordinate 2,275, forward strand.
CTGCTGGTTGATTTTTACTCCAACATCGCCGACTGTTACGATAAGCTCAAGCGATTCACCGATTCGGACACCTATTTCCAGAAAGCTCTTAACCTCGACAAGGACAATGTCTTTGTATTGAACAACTGGGCCTATTACCTCTCGCTGCGCAACGAACAACTCGAAAAAGCGGCAGAGATGTCCAAGCGATCCAATGTATTGTCACCGGGGAATCCAAGTTTTGAAGACACCTACGGCTGGATCCTGTACATGCAGGGCGATATGAAGGGGGCACTCGAATGGCTGTCAAAGGCGATTGCTTCCGGAGGCAACAGCAGCGGCACAGTACTCGAACACTACGGCGACGCGCTCTATCGGTCAGGCCGTACCGAAGAGGCACTTCGATATTGGCAACAGGCTCGCGATGCCGGTGAGTACTCGGATCAACTCGAACGCAAACTCAGGGAGAAGAAATTATGAACTGCAGAGGCGCTTCGTTCGTGTTTGGTGCATTGATCCTGTTTGCGCTGACTACAACTTCATGCCGCACCCGCAAGCCGGTTGCTGTTGTTGTACCTGCCGAGGTCAAGCCGCTTCAGGATCGCTCGGTGCAGGAACTCATGGATCGACTCGATTCGGCTGCGTTCAAATCCGAGTGGCTCAATGCGAAGGCCGCAGTTGTCACCTTACAGGATGGAAGTGAAACCACCTTCAATATTTCGCTCAGGGCAAAACGCGACAGCCTGATCTGGATTTCCATTTCGCCCTTACTGGGGATCGAGGTTGCACGCGTACTGATCACCCCCGACTCTGTGAAGTTCCTGAACAGGCTGCAGGGCCGGTATCAGGCCAGCACCTTCGAAACCATCAATCGCCTCTTGCAACTCAAGGTGAATTTTGAGGCTGTCCAATCCCTCATCTTCGGAAACTTTTTCGCCTACAAGAAGAATGAGAACCGGTTCAACTCCGTGTACATCGAAGATAAATTCTATGTATTGAGTTCGTTGAACAAGAAAAAACTCAAACGCTCGCTCGAGGAGAAAGACCCCAACAAGCCCGTCATACAGGATGTATTTGTAAATCCTGCCATGTACAGGATACTCAAGACAGCCATCGAGGACCAGAAGATCAACAAAACACTGGTGACCGAATACGACGACTTCCGTGAAACCCCGTACGGGTTTTTCCCGCATCGTTCCGTTACCCGTGTCAGTGCCGAACGCGAGCTTGAGATCCGCATCGAATTCGGGAAAGTCGTGACCGGCGAACCCCAGGAGTTCCCCTTTAATGTACCGCAGAGCTATGTCAAGATGCGCTAGACTGGTCGGATTCATGGGGGCTGCGCTGATAATCATCAGCGTACTGGCGCAGCCGTTACAAGCCCAGTCCAAGAAGGAGCTGGAGCAGAAAAAAGAAAAGCTGCTGCGCGAGATCGAAGCCACCAACAAGCAGCTGCGGCAGGTCGAGAAGAACAAGAATGCGACAGCAGCACAGCTCAGCGAACTGCGTAAGAAGATCAGCCTTCGTGAGAACCTCATCGGAACCATCAACTCGGAACTGAACACCATTGGTGGTGAAATTGCAACGACATCCCGCGAAATCGGGCAGTTGCGGACCGATCTCGAGACCTTGAAACGCCAGTATGCCGCCATGATCCGCTATGCCTATCGCAATCGGAACATCCAGCAGCAATTGATGTTCGTATTCGCTTCTGCTGATTTCAACCAGG
>JBJTJB010000633.1:0-2710 GCA_046095245.1 Bacteroidota bacterium
ATACAAGAGCCAGCAGGACAAGTTCTCCGCATTCATCCAGAAACCTCAGTAATCATAACAGAGAATTCACATACGGGAAGTCCGGCTGGTTATCTTTGCCGGGCTTCCCGTTGCTTTCATCATGCGAATCCCTGAGCGATTAATTGTAGGTGTATTGGGAGCCTGTGCAGGCCTGACTGTGCTCGTAACCCTTGGGATACTTTATACACTGGCCAGTGAAGCCGTTGTGTTTTTCTCCGAAGTGCCCATCACGGATTTCCTCACCGATACGCAATGGACCCCGCTGTTCACCGAGAAGCATTTCGGTATCATGCAGCTTCTTGCGGGCACCATGCTCACCAGTTTCATCGCCATTCTATTCGCACTACCCATCGGCCTCACCATTGCTATTTATCTTAACGAATATGCCCCACGGAATTTTGCATTCAGCATAAAACCGATTCTCGAAATCCTGGCCGCAGTACCTACTGTGGTCTATGGATACTTCGCATTGACCGTAGTAACCCCATTCCTTCAAGGATTCATCCCAGGACTCGCCGGGTTCAATGCCCTCGGGGCGGGTTTTGTAATGGGTATCATGATTATCCCGCTCATTTCATCCTTAAGCCAGGATGCCCTGTATGCTGTTCCAAAATCGTTGCGTGAAGCATCCTACGGACTTGGAGCGACCCGACTTCAAACAGCATACCAGCTGTTGGTCCCTGCTGCATCATCGGGCATAACTGTCTCGGTCATTCTTGCCATTTCGAGAGCGGTGGGCGAAACGATGATTGTAGCCATTGCGGCCGGTATGCAGCCCAACCTGACTGCCGACCCTACCGTGCCCATCCAGACCATAACCACCTTCATCGTACAGATCAGTATGGGCGATGTCCCGCACGGATCATTGGAGTACAGGACCATTTTCGCTGCAGGCATATCCCTTTTCGTACTGACATTCATTCTGAATAACATCAGCTTCTGGTTTAAGAAGCGATACCGCATGAAGTATGAATAAGGTCACAACAAACCGCATCAAAGACCAGGCATTTCGCGCCTTCGGGTTGTTTTGCACCCTGTTCGGCTTGATTATGCTTGCCGTATTTGTGGGGGATGTTGTGCTAAAAGGTATTGACCGTATAGATTTTGAATTCCTGACAAACCTTCCGTCCAGATTTCCAGAGCGAGCTGGAATTTTCACAGCCCTGATGGGAACATGTTGGATCCTCTTCTTAACGGCTATCATAGCAATTCCTGTTGGAGTTTCGGCAGGATTGTATCTGGAAGAATACGGACGAAAAAACAGGTTCGCCAATCTGGTCGAAATCAACATTACCAACCTGGCTGGAATCCCCTCAATCATCTATGGCCTATTGGGGCTTGAGTTGTTTGTGCGAACACTTCAACTTGGCCAAAGTGTACTTGCCGGTGCACTTACACTCGCACTGCTCATTCTTCCAATCATCATCGTAGCTACACGGGAATCCGTTAGGGCTGTTCCCAAAAGCCTTCGTGAAGCATCCCTTGCGATGGGTGCAACCAAGTGGCAAACCATTTGGCTGCAGGTACTGCCGGCTTCCGCAGGTGGCATCCTTACCGGAGTCATTTTAGCTTTATCCAGAGCAGTTGGCGAGGCCGCACCTCTAATTGTGGTTGGTGCTCTGGCCTATGTACCCTTCGCACCCACCAGTCCGATGGATGAATTCTCTGTACTTCCCATACAAATATTCAATTGGGTTTCCCGTCCACAACAAGGATTCATCACCAATTCGGCTGCGGCTATCCTCATACTGCTGATGGTAACCTTTCTGATGAATGGCATTGCCATATACTTCCGTAACCGTTGGCAGCGCAGGGTTAAATGGTAATGTGAACTGAACATGCACAAGAAACTTGAAGCCAGGAATGTGAATGTGTTCTACGACCAAACTCACGTGATTAAAAACGTGAACCTGTCTGTTGAACAAAATTCTGTTACTGCATTCATCGGACCTTCCGGATGCGGGAAATCGACCTTTCTGCGACTATATAACCGGATGAACGATCTGATTGAGGGCTTTCGCAAGGAAGGGGAGATCATGATTGACGGTAAGGATATTTACCAACGCGATTTGCGGGTTGAAGATCTGAGGAAAAAAGTGGGAATGGTATTCCAAAAACCCAACCCCTTTCCCAAGAGCATTTATGACAATGTGATTTACGGATTAAAAATCCGCGGTGTAAACAACAAGAACCTGTTGGATGAAACCGTTGAACGTTGCCTGAAGCAGGCTGCCCTATGGGATGAAGTAAAAGACAACCTGAGAAAATCAGCTCTAGCACTTTCCGGCGGACAACAACAGCGACTGTGCATCGCAAGAGCCATTGCCACGGAGCCCTCCGTGTTGCTTATGGATGAACCGGCTTCTGCACTGGACCCCATATCGACTTCCAAAGTCGAAGAGTTGATTTACGAGTTGAAATCGCAATTCACCATTATCATCGTCACGCACAACATGCAACAAGCCGGGCGCGTGAGTGATAGAACTGCGTTTTTCTACCTTGGCGAATTGTTTGAATTCGATTCGACCAAGAAAATCTTCACTAACCCAACCGACTCCCGCACACAAGACTATATCACCGGCCGTTTCGGCTGATTCAACTTTTCTTTTAGTCCTTAAACCCGACTCCAATGACACACCTTGAAGCTGAAATTAAAAACCTGAAAACCGAACTGCTGGATATGTTCCAC
>JBJTJB010000634.1:0-1848 GCA_046095245.1 Bacteroidota bacterium
TTACACGATAACCAAAAACCAGTATAAACAGAACCGAAGCCGTAAACGCCCAAAGCCAGGTGAACCAACGAGAAGATCCTGCCATATCGGCGTAAAAATACGCAGCCTAAAGACTGAAATGCCCTTTTATTCCGGCTCAAAAAGACCTGAACCCCTACATTCGTAACTGAGCGCAACCGATATGAACCAAACACGCATTTTACTGGCGGAAGACGAACAAAGTCTCGCCGACACCATCAAACTCAACCTTGAACTTGAAGGATACAAAGTTCAACATGCCGAGGATGGCAAAAAGGCCCTCAAAGTGTTTCATCAGGGTCGCTTCGATCTGGTCATTCTGGATGTGATGATGCCTGAGATGGACGGATTTACCGTTTGCGAGGCGATTCGATTGGAAAACCCACAGGTCCCTGTGCTGTTTTTAACCGCCAAGCATGCCTCTTCCGATCGCATCAATGGACTCAAAATCGGTGGGGATGATTACCTCACCAAGCCCTTCAACCTGGAGGAACTTTTACTGCGAATCCAGAATTTGCTGAAGCGCAGCCAACGGGAGGGGGTGAAGACCACATTATCTGATCCCTCCTATTCCTTTGACGGATTCACAGTCAACTTCCCGCAAATGTGCGTGACGGCCCCTAATGGAACCACTACCACTTTGACGAAAAAGGAAAATACCCTACTCAAATTATTGATTGACAGAAAGAATGAAGTCGTATCCAGAGAACATATCCTTGAAACGGTATGGGGTTACGACATTTACCCATCGACCCGAACCATCGACAACTTCATTGTGACCTTTCGGAAATTATTTGAAAAAGACCCCACTAAACCTGAGCGCTTTATCAGCATCAGAGGGGTAGGGTATAAATTCACTCCCGGAATACAACAATAATCCCCAAATAAATACTTGCTAAAAAACACAGAAAGCGGTACCTTGGGCCAACTAAATTAACCCCCATACATATGCGCATCAAGCACACATTACTTGCATTGCTTGCCACAGGATTCCTTTCGCCCGCCCTTGCACAAAACCACAGGGGCTGTGCCACGATGGATCACTTGCATGCCTTGCAGCAACAGGATCCAAGTGTGAAGTCAAGACTGGAACAAGTCGAACGTGAATCAGAAACCTGGATCCAATCTCAGTCATCAAACCAGCGCACCACGATAGTCATTACGATCCCTGTCGTTGTGCACGTCGTTTACAACACAGTTTCAGAAAACGTTTCTGACGCCCAGATTCAATCCCAAATCAATATCCTCAATCAGGATTTCCGGAAGCTGAACACAGACATCAATCTGGTTCCCGCAGCTTTCTCCGGTTTGGCAGCAGACTGTGAAATCCAATTCTGTTTGGCACAACGCGACCCCAGTGGAAATGCTACTACCGGTATTGTTCGCCGTTCATCCACAGTCACATCTTTTTCAACCAATGACAACATGAAATTCACCTCCTCCGGTGGATCGGATGCATGGCCATACACTTCCTATCTCAACATGTGGGTTTGTGACTTGGGAAGCGGCTTGTTGGGGTATGCTACGTTCCCCGGAACGGCTACAAGTACCGACGGCGTTGTGATTGATTACGCTGCATTCGGAAACATCGGCTCCGCTGCCGCCCCTTTCAACAAAGGCCGCACAGCTACACATGAAATCGGCCACTGGCTCAACCTTCGTCACATTTGGGGAGACGCTAACTGCGGAAATGACCAGGTTACAGATACACCCACACAGCAAACATACAACTATGGATGCCCAACATTCCCCAAGGTGACGTGTAGCAATGGACCGAACGGCGATATGTTCATGAATTACATGGATTACACGGATGATGCGTGTATGTAC
>JBJTJB010000635.1:0-2964 GCA_046095245.1 Bacteroidota bacterium
CCGAAACGATTCTCCCACAAGGCTCCCAGATCGGCGAGCTTGGCAAGCCCGTCCTGCTTGTAGGTGAACCGTTTTTCGTGAATGAGCAAGCCGGATGTACCGGTCCGAGCAAGGACACGGTCACCAACATCAGAAAAAACGCAAGCTTCTTTCCATTTCAATTCCGGATAAAAAGTCGAGAGCAATAAGTTTGCGGTTGTCCGTTCTCCGGGTATATACACCGGCATGTTGCAATCCGGATCGGCATGTGGAAATCCTGCACGGGTCACCAATAATGGTCCGCAACCAAAGCCCAAGGCGGCACCGGATGAGAGTACCTGATAGTGTTCGGAAACAGCAGGAACCTGTGCAATACTGACTTTGATAACGTCTACCATAGCCTCTTCAGCCATCCGGTTCAGGATTTCCACATCGTGAAACTCAACCGCGATGGCGAATGGATGATCGAATCGACGATTGACCAAGCCATCGAAAATGAACGTATCGTTCGGGCAGGGCGAAAAAGCCAGCCTCAGGTTCTTCATCATACAAATTTAACAGGTTCGGCACACCTACACGCTAAGGAGAATCAACTACCTTCGTTTAACCAGCCTCCGTGAAACAGGAATCCGATCACCTCAGGAAAAAAACCGGCAGAAGCCGGTACGTTTTGCTACTGACGAATGTCGGGCTGGCAGTGCTGCTGTTTTTGGCACAAACACTCACAGTCGTTTCCCCCGCGCGCTGGTGGATGCTGGAACTCTTCACCAATGCGTATCCGATCCTCCTGATTATTAACCTTTGTTTTGTCGCATTTTGGCTGTTGCGAAAAAGCAAATTCGCACTGATTTCATCCCTTATCCTGCTCATTGGCTTCGGTAAGATTGGAACATTTTTCCAGCCCGGTTTTCACCAGGATTCAAGTGCAGATGCCGATTCGGCCTTGCGCGTATTGAGCTTTAATGTCCGGTCTTTCGATCTATACAATTGGACGGGGAATGCGGAAACACGCCGTAAGATTTTCAGGATGCTTGAATCCGAGCGACCACAGGTGTTATGCCTGCAGGAATACTACAGTTGTGACGAGGGCGAATTCCAAAATACGGCGGAAATTGCCCGTAGACTTGGCTTGCCCTTTCACCACATCCGTTACAGCAACACCGTTCTGGGAAGTCATCACTGGGGCTTGGCCACTTTTTCAAAATACCCCATTGTACAAGAAGGGACACTATACTACAAGGCCGGCAAATCGAATTTCATCCAATATACCGACCTCTTGATTGATGCAGATACCATCCGGGTGTACAACCTGCACCTGCAATCGAATCATTTCAAGAAACAGGATTACGAGTTTATTGAAAATCCCGATGACACGGTGCACAAAGGCTGGGTGCAAGGCTCAAAAAGCATTCTGCGAAAACTGAGGAAGGCTGTAGTAACACGGAGCCAACAGGCAGATACACTTGCAAACCACGTTCGGGAATGCCCACACCCGGTAATCGTTTGTGGTGACTTCAACGACACCCCATTCACCTATACGTATCAAACGGCCAAAGGAGACTTGCTGGATGCGTTTGTGGAAAAAGGCACAGGATTCGGCGGTTCATACACGGAGTTGCCCGTACCATTGCGCATCGATTATGTGTTACACAGTGACGACATCCGTACGGAATCCTTCTCAATGCAACGGAATAAGCTGAGTGATCATTATCCGCTCGTTGTCGGATTAAGGCTACCGGATTAATTGTCGGCTACGGCTCCCGTACCATACAATTGACGAGCGTATTTTTTGGATGGCGAGTTAATCGGCTCGCCCAGTCCAAGTTTTGGCCAGAGCGCATCCACCGCTTCTATTGTTTGAATATCCGAAGCCAGAATGTTGGGCCAATCCCGCTCGAAGCCATCCAGCGCCAGGGTTTTCCGCGTTCCATCGAATGCAACGTGGTTCACCTCACCCTCCCGCTCAGCAGAAATATCGATGTGATCCCTACGCGGGTCCACATTGTTTGCAAAACGCCAAACAGCATCTGCAACATCCGAGATATCCATCGTGGACTCCAGGAAAATCAGCATTTTTATTTTGGCGAATGCCGCATTGCGAAGCAATTGTCCGGCCATTTCTTTCACATGGTTTTTGCGCGATTTCTCTATGGAAACAAACACCAAGGGAAGGCCTATAGAAAGTAGCCGCGTGTTACAGGATTTCAATTCGGAGAAAGAGTCGACGAGATCAGAAATAGCCCGGATTTCGCTATCCGAGAATGCGAACTGAACAGAGGTCTGATCACCCTCAAGCTCCTCCGGAAATTTCACAGTCGCATCCACCCCCATCTTTCCGCCAAAAGCCATGCGCTAACAACTGTGGTCTAAAACATCCGTGGGGCCTTGTGCGTAGGTGATATCGCGCAGCGGATCCATGTGCTGCGAAACATGCGAGGCGACTTGCAAAGGATCGTGGATGTCCACGTGCTCATCGACCACAATCATCATTTTGGTGAACATCATTTGCCCGGCACCCCACAGTGAGTTCATGACCTTGAGAGCCTGACCGGGATATTCCTTTTTGATTTTTACGATTACAAGGTTGTGAAAAACGCCCTCAACCGGAAGAACCATGTCAACAATCTCCGGAACCATGGTCATTTTTATCGGTGCAATGAAAATACGCTCCGTGGCCTTGCCGATCCAGGCATCCTCCTGTGGGGGGATACCGACAATAGTCGTCAGGTAAACCGGATTCTTGCGGTGCGTAATGGCGGTGACATGAAATCGTGGGTAGTAGTCGGCAAGTGAGTAATATCCGGTGTGGTCACCAAACGGACCTTCCAGGATGAAATCCTCTTCAGGATCAACGTAGCCTTCAATGACAAAATCCGCATCGGCGGGTACATGCATATCGATGGTCAAACATTTCACCAGATCGACTCGCTTCTTCCGGAGAAATCCAGCCAGCATGAACTCATCCACACCATCGGGCAAGGGAGC
>JBJTJB010000636.1:0-6298 GCA_046095245.1 Bacteroidota bacterium
TGTTCCGTCTTGCGAGAGAACTGGAAACAGTCTGCGTGAATAATACCGGCTCTCACCGGAATCATTTTCCAAGCATTCCTCCCACTCCACAATCGCTCGCTCGTTGAGGGCCCGTTGGAAATAAGCGTTCCTGGTTTGCGCAACTTCTGGCGGTCGACCCTTGAAGTCGCAATAATCAAACATCGTTTTACCGATCATCCATTCACGGAGCAGATCGTCTTTTATGGCAAACCGGTTCAAATAGACATAACGGCCTTGCGGATCAAGGACGACCACATCTCCCTGCAGGTTTTCAAGGATAGCCCGGTAGAATTCAAGTTTTCCAGGTAACTCCATGACGAATCAAATTTCTCCGTCTTTGATCATTTTATAAATGGTCGACTTCCCGATATCCAAACGCCTGGCCGCCTCAATGACATTGTGATCAAAGCGGTCGAGGTAATGACGAACGATAATCCGATCGTACTCGCGCAAGGTCAGGTCCTGATCCAACAGATCTTCAGGTGTTCTGGATGCGGTAAACGAAATTTCTGATGCCTCGATGCGATCGCTGTCCGACATCACCGCAGCAAGTTCAACAACTGCCTTAAGCTCCCTTACATTACCCGGATACCTGTATTGCATCAATTTTTCTTTAGCCTCCGAGCTGAACTGTTTCTTACCGAGCTTATTGCTTTGTGCAAACTGATCCAGAAAGTGCTTGGCGAGCAAGAGCTTGTCATTTCCGCGTTCCCGCAAGGAGGGCAGGTGAATCGGCAGGCCAAGCAGGCGATAGAACAAATCTTCACGGAACCTCCCCTGTTTTACTTCGGTCGGCAACTCCTTGTGCGTTGCGGTGATGACACGAACATCAACTGTTCTTCGCTGACCGGAGCCAAGTCGAACGACTTCCCGCTCCTGGATGGCACGCATCAGTTTCACTTGAATGGAAAGTGGCACATCGGCAATTTCATCCAGGAACAGGGTACCACCATCAGCCTCTTCGAAGCGACCAGCGCGTGACTGAGCCGCTCCGGTGAAGGCCCCTTTTTCATGACCGAACAATTCACTTTCGACCAGTTCGAGAGGAATGGCAGCCAGGTTTACGGCTACAAAGGGATGCGAGGAACGGGATGAATTGTAGTGGATGGCCCGCGCTACCAGCTCTTTACCCGTACCCGTTTCGCCGCTCAAGGATACGTTGATGGAGGTGGCCGCAGCCTTTGCAATCAGATGATAGACCGATTTGATGGCCTCACAATTTCCGATGATCAGATTTTTGAACTCATACTGTGAATTCACCTGACTTCTGAGCTGCTCAAGTTCTGAACGCAGCACGACCTGCGTCCGGATGTTGTTGATGGCGTTCCACAGGCGCTCGCGGGTTTCCTCGTTTTTAACCAGGTAATCATATACCCCTTGCCGCAGCAATTCCAAGGCAGTATGCACATCTTCCTGACCGGATATCACGATTAACGCCGAATCCGCTGCAAGGGCTCTGATCCGTTTGATCAGTTGCTGCCCATCGAGATCAGGTAAGCGGTAATCGATGGTGATGACATCCGGAGTTTCCTGTTCCAGTGCCTGAAGTACCTCCGAAGCGGACAAAAATCCACGCACCACGTTATCGGGATTCAGGCTGAGGTGATGCGTCAACAATTCCCGGTACCAGGCATCGTCTTCTACAACGAAAATGCTCAATTTGGAATTGTGGCTTTTACGCCTGGTTTCGGCCATGCTTCAAAGATACGGACCGCGCCGGCTAAATATGCCCACAATCAACGGCCATCCTGAAAGGTTTAGTTTTGTCCGGTGGAAATATCCAAGCAGGATCCTTACGCAGCGCTCCGACACCGGGATTTCCGGTTTTTTCTAGCCGGAAAATTTCTGCTCACTGTTGCCTTACAAATGCAGGCGACCGTGGCTGCCTGGTTGATTTACCAGCAGACCAAGGACCCTCTTTCGTTGGGCCTGATCGGACTGAGTGAGGCCATACCTGCTCTGGGACTTGCCTTGCCGGGTGGTATCCTGGCCGACCGATTCGACAGACGGACCATCATGCTTGGAAGCACCACGCTGATGTTAGCTGCATCCCTTGCATTTGTGTATTTCATACTCGGGGGAAATGCATTGCTCAGTACATGGCCGGCCTATGCCCTCATCTTTGTCATCGGACTGGCACGCGGATTCTTCGTTCCGGCACAGTCTGCATTGTGGGGGAAGCTGTTACCTCCTACATACTATGTCAATGGCTCGGTATGGAACAGCAGCCTATGGCAGATTGGGGCGGTTAGCGGGCCGGCGATGGGTGGATTGTGCTATGCCTGGATTGGTGCAGGTCATACCATGATTGTGGTTTGCTTGTTAATCGGACTCACCCTGTTGTCATACATGGCAATGAAGGGACGGGAGACAGAGCGTAATTCAAAGGAGGAAAGTGTTCTGGAATCCCTAGAAAGCGGAGTCCGCTTTTTCTTCGGACACAAGCTCCTGCTTTCGGCCGTTACATTGGATCTTGTCGCGGTACTTTTCGGGGGGGCGGTGGCACTCCTGCCTGCATTCGCAGAAGAGGTGCTGCACTGCGGTCCCGAAGGATTGGGCTATTTGCGGGCAGCACCTGCTCTCGGGGCCGTGTTGATGGGACTTTATCTTGCATTCAGACCACCGGCAAAAAAGGCTGGCATCCTGATGATGTGGTGCATAGCCGGTTTCGGGTGTTGCATGATCGGTTTCGCATTGTCACAGGCATTTTGGCTGTCCATGGCCTTGCTGGTGATGTCGGGCATGTTCGATAACGTCAGTGTCATCATCCGCAGCACGATCCTTCAGTCGCATACCCCCGACGAAATGCGTGGGCGTGTTTCAGCCGTTAACAGCCTCTTTGTCGGATCCTCCAATGAAATCGGTGCATTTGAGTCGGGACTTGCCGCCAAACTTTTCGGATTGGTTCCGTCGGTGATTGGAGGCGGACTGATCACCATCACCTCTGTGATTGCCACTGCGCGGCTGTCTCCAAGCCTTCGCAAGCTTGATCTTTGATTGGCACGTCAATAAAACAAACCCCAATCGTCGCGAATATCCGTGGTCCGATCGAAGCCGCTTACCCAGGCAACAAATAAAAACCTGAATTCGTCCATCTCCTCACGCAGCAAGCGGACATAACTCTCATCGCAAAACCCAAGCATGCGTAAACCGGCCGATTGTGAAATGATGTTACGCGCAGAAATCTTGATTTGAACCGCATTTTCCATGCGCATGGTGTAAAGTGAGGTACCCTCTGCAGCCGCAATGCGTGCAGCAATGAATCCGGCGTCACCCAGCATGATTTCACGGTAATGCGAGGCTAAATCATCGCGCTCAGGAAAGGTCCCTACCAATGCGTTGATCAATTGGTAAATGGAACGGGCCTTACGCATCAGAGGCATTGCTGTAATCCGGGCGCGTTCCCGTTCGATATCGCGCAAAGCCTCCCGCCTTACGCCATCCTCTTCACCCAGAGAACCCAAAAAGAAATCGTCAGAATCAAAATTCATACTCTAAAAACCAGCATTCTTTCAAAGGTATGTCCGTGACCCATATGAGTCAAGTAAAATTGCCCTGAGCTGCAGTGAGAAAAACCACACGAATACGCTATAAATGCCATATTCCCGCAGAATGAACCGTTTTACTGACCTGAATAACAGTCATTTAAGCAGCAAGTAGACGCAGGGTATCCGGGGGCGAACTGCCCAATAAACAGTACCTTTGCAGCCCTGAATCCCCTTGATTATGCTCGATTTTGTCAATAAACTGATCCGTACCATGGTTGGCAGCAAGGCCGACCGTGACCTGAAGGAACTTGGGCCATACACGGAAAAGATCAACACTGTTTACGCCGGTTTGCACACGCTGTCGAATGATGATTTGCGTGGAATGACCCATGCATTTCGCAAGCGCATCAACGAAGCCATCGCCGATACGGAGGAACAAATGGCCCAGTTGAATGCACAATCCGAATCGGATCCGGACATGGATCTACAGGAAAAGGAACAGATTTTCGCTCAGGTCGACACCCTCAAGAAAGAACGCAATACGCAGATAGAAACCGTCCTGCTCGATTTGTTGCCCGAAGCCTTTGCAGTTGTAAAAGAAGCTGCCAGGCGTTTCAAAGAGGACGGCGACCAGAGCCTACGCGCTGAGGAACACGACCGAAGCATCGCCGCCCGCCGAAACCATGTGGTTATTAACGGAGACCAAGCCACCTACAAGAAATCGTGGAATGCAGCAGGGAACGAAGTGACCTGGGACATGTTGCACTACGATGTACAGCTCATCGGGGGTACAGTACTCCACCAGGGAAAAATTGCGGAAATGGCAACCGGTGAAGGGAAAACCCTGGTTGGTACCTTGCCGATTTACCTCAATGCACTGGCAGGCCGCGGAGTACACGTTGTGACAGTGAACGACTATCTCGCCAAACGCGACTCCGAGTGGAACGGTCCGATTTTCGAATTACTGGGTCTGAGTGTGGACTGCATTGACAAACACGCACCGAATTCACCCGAGCGCAGAAAAGCCTACCTCGCCGACATCACCTACGGAACCAACAATGAATTCGGATTCGATTACCTGCGCGATAACATGGCGCGTAGTCCGGAGGATATGGTACAACGTGAGCACCATTACGCTATCGTGGATGAGGTGGATTCGGTACTGATTGATGATGCGCGTACGCCGCTCATCATTTCGGGTCCGACGCCCAAGGGCCATGATCAGGAATTCCACGCCCTGAAGCCCAAAGTTGAATTACTGGTCAATGCACAGCGGAATTACGTGAACACGCTGATTGCCGATGCCAAGAAGCATATCGAAAACAAGGACAAGCAGGATGAGACCGGACTTGCCTTGCTCCGTGCACACCGCGGCATGCCTAAACATCGGGCGCTGATCAAATTCCTGAGTGAACCCGGTGTAAAGACCCTTCTTCAAAAGACCGAGAACCAGTACATGGCCGAACAGGGCCGACTGATGCGTGAGAAAGTGGATCCCGAGCTGTTTTTCATCATTGATGAACGGAACCACAGCATCGAGATGACCGAAAAAGGCATCGATCTCATTTCGCACAACGTTTCCGACCCGCATTTCTTCGAATTACCCGACGTCGGTTCAGTCATGGCCGATATCGAGCGAAGCGGATCGAGTGCCGAGGAAAAAACCTCTAAAAAGGACGAGCTGTTACGCGACTTCTCCATCAAGGGGGAGCGTATACACACAATCAACCAGCTGCTTCGTGCCTACACGCTCTATGAGAAGGATGTGGAATACATCATACAGGAGGGCAAAATCAAAATCGTTGATGAACAGACCGGACGTGTACTGGAAGGAAGAAGGTACTCGGATGGACTTCATCAGGCCATCGAAGCGAAAGAGAATGTGAAGGTGGAGGCTGCGACTCAAACGTATGCCACCATCACATTGCAGAACTACTTCAGGATGTACCACAAGCTGGCCGGTATGACTGGAACAGCCGAAACGGAAGCCGGTGAGTTCTGGGAGATCTACAAACTGGATGTGGTTGTCATTCCAACCCACCGGAAAATCCAGCGGAAAGATGAGGAGGACCTGGTGTACAAGACAGTCCGCGAGAAGTTCAATGCGGTCATCGACGAGATCCAAAAACTGACCCAGGCCGGAAGGCCGGTACTGGTCGGAACCACGTCGGTCGAAATTTCTGAACTGCTGAGCAGGATGTTGAAACAGCGAAGCGTTGCACACAATGTTCTGAATGCGAAGCAGCACCAACGCGAAGCGGAAATCGTAGCGCAAGCCGGACAACGCGGTGCAGTTACCATCGCCACCAACATGGCGGGTCGAGGCACTGATATCAAATTGGGACCTGGAGTGAAAGAAGCGGGCGGACTTGCCATCATCGGTACCGAAAGGCATGAGTCGCGGCGTGTCGACCGCCAGCTTCGCGGACGTTCCGGTCGTCAGGGCGACCCGGGTTCATCCCAGTTCTTTGTTTCACTGGAAGACAACCTCATGCGCCTGTTCGGATCCGATCGGATTGCGAGCCTGATGGACCGTATGGGACTGAAGGAGGGTGAAGTGATCCAACACAGCATGATCACACGCAGCATCGAGCGAGCACAGCGGAAAGTGGAGGAAAACCATTTCGGTACACGAAAGCGGCTGCTTGAATACGATGACGTGATGAATGCGCAGCGTGAGGTGATCTACAAAAAGAGGAGGCATGCCCTCTACGGAGAGCGACTCGCCCTCGATTTACAAAACATGTTGTACGACATGTCCGAGCAACTGGTAGTACAGCACCAGGAAA
>JBJTJB010000637.1:0-6220 GCA_046095245.1 Bacteroidota bacterium
CCACAAATCCGATACAGAGGCGATGATAGGTTCGTTACGGTCCAGTTTGACTTTCAAAACCAGTGTGTGCCGGTGTTCGGTGGAGCTGAGATGATACACTACGCTGAGGTGTGTTTTCCAGTCTACAGCAGTCAGGCAAAAAAGGTAGTCGAAGTGAAAATCCGGACGCTGCTTCAGCGTACCCGCCAGTTCCCTGAACCCTTCGGGCCCACACAGCATAGTGACCCATTCCGCACCCTCTTCGAAGGTCGCTTCGGGTATGGCGCCCAACAGTGCTTCTTTCAACGCGTCATTGCTCATGGAGTTCACACGGTTTTGGCTTCTCGGATTTGTTCGCGCGTCATGCCGCTGCGGATTTTTTCCTGCAGGGTGAGTAGGGCATGCAGCAGGGCTTCCGGTCGGGGTGGACACCCTGCAACATACACATCTACAGGAATCACATGGTCTGCACCTTTCACCACCGAATAGGTGTTGTAAAAGAAAGGTCCGCCACTGATCGCACAGGCACCCATCGCAATGACATACTTGGGGTCTGCCATCTGGTCGTAGAGCCGCTTGAGTACAGGAGCCATCTTATTCACGATGGTACCCGCAATGATGATGACATCGGCTTGCCGTGGCGTAGCCCGGGCAACTTCAAAGCCGAAGCGCGAAAAATCGTATTTCGCTCCTGCAACCGACATCATTTCGATGCCGCAGCAACTCGTGGCGAAGGTCAAAGGCCAAAGGGAATTGGAGCGGGCCCAGTTAATTACATCGTCGAGTTTGCTCAACATCACACCGCCACCGGGCAATTCGTGTACCTGGCCGGGGAAAGGAACATTGCCTTGCTTCACATCCATCGGAGAGCGCCTTTTTTATGGGCGTACAGAAAGCCCAGAAACAGGATAAAGAAGAAAATGAGAATATCAACGAAAGCAATCCATCCGATGTCGCGGACGACTACCGCCCAGGGGAACAGGAAGACCAACTCTACGTCGAAAATGAGGAATACAAGGGCGAACAGGTAGTACCCTACCTGAAACTGAAGCCATGCCCCGCCCCGGGTTGGAACTCCGCATTCATAGGGCTGCCCTTTACGTGGGTTGGTACTGCCTTTGACGAAAATCCTGGAAACCAAAATGCCGCCCGCCGAAAATACAATGGCGGCTAGGGTGAGGATCAACAGCGAGGTAACTCCCATGGCTGCCCCAAAATTAGTTGAAATAGATGTGTCAGGTCAGGGTGGATGTCAATCCGAAGTAACAAATGTTGCACGGGCGGGTGCAAGCCGCGTGTATGTTTGTAGTCCCAATCGCGTTATACCGAACACATGAATCTGATTGAAACCCTGCGTGAACCCTGGCCCTGGTATGTAGCCGGACCGCTCATCGGCCTCACGGTGCCGGTACTTTTACTCATTGGCAATAAGTCTTTTGGAATCAGTTCTTCCCTAAGGCACATGTGTGCCGCCTGCATTCCCGCCGGCATTCCGTTTTTTCGATACGATTGGAAAAAAGAAGCCTGGAATCTGTTCTTCGTGGCCGGTGTTTTTCTGGGTGGGGTCTTGGCCTCTACCCTCCTGGCGAATCCTAACCCCATCCAATTGAATCCGACACTGATGCAGGAGTTGGCAGGCTATGGTATAAATGACATGAGTGGATTGGTTCCGGTACAGGTGTTCAATTGGCCCGCCTTGTTTACCCTACAAGGTTTTATTCTGATGGTAGTAGGCGGTCTCCTGGTTGGTTTCGGTACCCGTTACGCCGGCGGATGCACCAGCGGTCATGCCATCATGGGATTATCCTCTCTGCAATGGCCCTCGCTGGTAGCTACCATTTCATTCATGGCCGGTGGTTTCCTCATGGCCAACCTGATCCTTCCTCATCTGCTCCGCTAATACACACCACATGCAAAAGAACCAACCCGGCAATGCTGAACGCGATCACACCCTGCGTTCGCTCGACACCATGTGCGTGAATGAAAGTCAGCTCCAGCACCGCTGGTGGCATAACCTGAAGTACCTGGCCGTCGGGCTCTTTTTCGGAATCATTTTCGTTAAAGCGGAAATCATCAGCTGGTTCCGGATCCAGGAGATGTTCAGGCTTCAGTCCTTTCACATGTTTGGCATCATTGGCAGCGCAATCGCAGTAGCCATGATTTCGGTGTGGGTGATTCGCCGGTTCGGCATCAAAACGATCTATGGCGAACCCGTGGTCATCCACCCGAAGGAATTCAACAAGGGAAATATTATCGGAGGATTGCTGTTCGGTTTCGGCTGGGCCCTGACCGGCGCTTGCCCGGGTCCCCTTTTCGCTCAGATCGGTTCCGGTGCTACGGTAATTAGCGTAACACTGTTAAGCGCCATCCTGGGTACCTGGTTATATGGTAAATTTCGTGATAATTTACCGCATTGATTCCTGAGCATGAAGAAGAAGCACACCCCCGAGCACTCGCGTCGTAGTTTCCTGAAAGCGGGCGCTTTTCTGGGCTTGGGTGCAGCACTGCTACCCTTGGCCTCCCGGTCGGAGTATGCCGGTTTGCACGCATTGCCCGAGCATCAGGATGTTGATGCGGATGGGGATGATCTAACGCGGGTCACCTTGTTGTATACAGCCGATATTCACGCGCAGCTGCATACGCACGACGAATTTTTTTGGGAAAATAACGCCCCGGTATACCGAAAACGGGGTGGACTCGCCGTGTTGAAAACGATGATTGAGTCCATCCGCTCGCGCAATCCGCGGAACACCATCCTGATTGATGGTGGCGATTTTTATCACGGCCACGGAATCGCTTCGCTCTCGGAGGGGCAGGCGTTCATACCGCTATTCAATGCCTTGGAATACGACCTGATGGTGCCTGGTAACTGGGAGGTGGTCTACAAGAAACGCCGGATGCTTTTCGACATGGGGCATAGTACGGCCGCAAAAATCTGTGCCAACATGTGGCATAACACACAGGACGAAACGAACGGTGAATTGATTTATCCTCCCTTCTGGATCAAAACCATCGGTTCCGTCAAGCTGGGTTTCATCGGGTATACCGATCACCTCATTCCGAAGCGGCAGTCGCCAGCCTATTCAGAAGGAATCCGTTTCGAGCATGCCGAAAAGAACGTCGCCCGTTACGTAAAGTACCTCCGTGAAATTGAAGGTTGTTCCGTTGTTATGCTGGTGACACACATGGGCCTGGCCCAGCAAGTGGGTCTGGCCAACAATCCGGTTTGCCAGGGTGTGGACATCATTCTCGGTGCCGATACCCACGAGCGGGTTCGGGAGCCGATCCAGGGCAAATACACCAAGGTGATCGAATGCGGGGCCTTTGGTTCTTTTCTTGGACAACTCAATCTGGAGTTGCGTGGAGGAGCACTGGTTAACCTGGAGTATAAGTTGATGGATGTCGATCCCGGGATGTACCCTCCAGATCCGAACGTGGAGCAATTGGTTCAGGCTACGGCGCGAGGCTATCGTGAATCACTGCAGCCGGTGTTGGGTTATTCAACAACGCCCCTTGTGCGGTACTTCGTGCTGGAAACACCCATGGACAATCTACTGACTGATGCCATGATGTGGAAGTTCAAGCCCGATATTGCACTCAGCAACGGTTTTCGATTTTGTCAGCCCCTCAATACGGATACCGTAACGGGTAAGGCAGCCATTACCAGGGAGTTTCTCTGGAACATGCTGCCGGTCGACAGTGAAGCCAAAACCGCAAAGGTGACTGGTCAGCAGATCCTCGACTGGCTTGAAAAAGAATTGCAGAACGCCTTCGATCCGAACCCGGCCAAACGCTTTGGTGGTTGGTTTGTACGTTTTGCAGGGATGAAGGTGGTCTTTACGATTGGTAATCCTACCGGAAAGCGGGTTCAATCGGTCGCCATCAAAGGAAAGGCACTGGATGTTGCCCGCGAATACAGCATTGTGGCATGTGAGCGTGAAGGCGACCCCGACGATACCTTGTGCCGGTTTGAGAAAGTGAAAGCTCCTCAAAAACTCGGCACAACGATGCACGTTGTCATTGAAGAATACCTTCGGGAGAAGAAGAGCGTTTCGCCACGGACCGAAGGGCGTGCTACGGCAACGGATGCACCTGCTACACTGCTTACACAATTACAAGGTACAACCTACGAATTCCGATGAGCGAAAGTCAACCGGGAGGAACTCCCACACATTTTCGTGCCCTGGTGGCTGTCAGCCGTGCCCTGGCCTGGACCTGCCTGCTGCTGGTGATCAGTCTTTTTGCTTTTCTCCTATCCGCATCCGTTGGATTGGATCGCTTCAGGGAGTTGCTGAAGTCGCGGGTGGTCTATGTAAAGCAGGATTCCACGATCGCAGAAACCAAAACCACTGCAGGACCCTGGGCAGCTCCTGATCTTAACAATGCCGGCGAGCTGGTGCGTTATGGTCATAAACTCGTGTCAAACACAGCCTATTTTCTGGGACCGGGAGGAACCGTGATGAAGACCACCAACGGCATGAACTGCCAGAACTGCCACCTGGATGCAGGGACCAAAATCTTTGGAAACAATTACAGTGCTGTCGCTTCAACCTATCCCAAATTCCGACCCCGCTCCGGAACCATCGAAACGGTGGCCAAACGTGTAAACGATTGTATTCAACGGAGCCTCAATGGCAAGGCATTGGATACAACGGGTACAGAAATGAAAGCGTTGATTGCGTATATCGAGTGGGTGGGATCGGAGGTTCCGAAGAGTACTGTTCCTACTGGTGCAGGCTTGGTGGATGTCCCCGTATTGAACCGGGCAGCCGATCCTGGACGTGGCAGGGAGGCCTTCACAAAACACTGTGTAAGTTGTCACGGATCCGATGGCCAGGGGCAACGACACACCGATGGTTTTGCATACGTCTATCCTCCCTTGTGGGGTGATAATAGTTACAACACCGGAGCCGGGCTTTATCGCCTCTCCCGTTTTGCGGGTTATGTTAAAGCGAATATGCCACTGGGTGCTGCACACGACAAGCCCGTCTTGACGTATGAATAAGCCTGGGACATTTCGGCCTACGTGAATTCTCAGACACGCCCTGTCAAAGACCTCAGTGGCGATTGGCCCGACATCTCTAAAAAACCATTTGATCATCCTTTCGGCCCCTTCAGTGATGGTTTTTCTGAAACACAACACAAATACGGCCCCTTTGGTCCGATCCGGAAAGCGCAGAAAAAAAGCTGAATACTCCGCCTTAAAGTCCTCTTGACTTAGGCTGTGGGACCTTCCACGAAAAACATTTCGATCTCGCCCTTGTTCTTGGCTTCAATTTTCCCCCGTGGGGTACAGCGGAAACGGTGTTTGATCAGCTCGTGGGTGCTTGCGCTGACATTCACCCGGCCTACGGCACCACTGCTTTCCATCCGGGAAGCCGTATTTACGGTATCACCCCAGATATCGTAAGCGAACTTTTTCGAACCGACAACACCCGCTACCACTGGTCCGGTGTGGATGCCAAGCCGTAATTCGAAATAGGGTAAATTTTCGGATATGCGTAAGCGTTTGTTTTCCTCAATGAAGGCTTGCAGCTCAAGCGCCGCTGCAACAATATCGGTTGCATGATGGTCGTTCACGGCCGGTAATCCGCCTGCGCACATGTAACTATCTCCGATCGTCTTGATTTTTTCAAGGCCAGAGCGCGTGATAATGGTGTCGAATGCACTATAGCAGCGGTTGATCTCCTCGACCAGTTGTTCAGCCGATAATAATTCGCTCGCCTGCGTGAAGTTCTTGAAGTCGGTGAACATCACCGACACAGTCTCGAAACTCTTGGCCTTGGACTTACCAGTCTCCTTAAGTTCCTCTGCCGTTTATTCAGGCAGGATGTTCATGAGCAGTTATTGACTTCGCTTTTTCTCCTTCGAGATGCGGTTTCGCTGCGATAGGAATACACCGGCAAACAATAAAACAACAGCAAATCCACCAATGAACCCGTTACGGACAAGTTTCTGGCGTCGGATTTCCTGAGCTTTGATCTCCTGGTCTTTGGTGAGAAGATTGATTTGCGACTCCTTCTTTTCGATATCGAATGTAAATTGTAAGGTTCCCAGTTTCTTTTGAATGTCGAGGTTGAACAAGGTGTCTTTGATGGCTAGTAAGGCGTTCTGGTATTCAAAAGCCTTGCTGTAATTACCCATTTTCGAGTAAGCCCTTGTCAATCCCTCATAGGCGTCTTTCAATTGATAGGATGCGCCGATTTCATTCGAGATGTTCTCTGCCTCCACAAAGCTGTTC
>JBJTJB010000638.1:0-3633 GCA_046095245.1 Bacteroidota bacterium
ACAAACTCTGCCTTCCGAATGATAAATGACCCCATGTTCGCGCCCTCGATGACAACTTAGCGGATGACCTTCTTTTCACGTCCGAAATCGCGGGCGAACTGTCGGATCCGGTCAGCCATGGAGGCGTCAGCTGTAGAGCGCTCATAGGTATCGGCCATTCCGGATAAGGTCTCGTAGAAAAAAAAGTCCATTTCTTCCACTGTCATCTCGTGGGTCCACAAGTCGATCCGCATGGTGCTTTTCTCGGCCGGATCCCAGGCGGAAAACATCAGCGAACGGGCTTTCTTCTCCCCCTCCAGCCCGGCATCCTCGGCCTTCCATGCCAGACCAACGGGCTGCTTTTCGGCATTCAGCTCAACTGCAATCCGGATTTCGGAACGGCGGGCGGGAGTCAGGTCTTTGGACATGGGTAAACATCGGTACAAGTGCGTGCAAATGTACAGAAAGCAAGGTGGGAAAGGCACTTTGAAATCCCTACCTTCGCAAGGATGCGTATTCCCGTCCGATTCAGGCGTATCATCCCGCTTTTCGTGCTTGTCTGTGTGCTTTACCAAATAAAGCCTGCAGAAGCGCAATTCACGCGCGGTGTTCAAATGAATTTCGGAAAAAACAGGGTGCAATACAACGATTTTCTCTGGACGTTTTACCGCTTCAAATCGTTCGATACGTATTACTATCTGGGCGGTCAGGAGCTTGCGGTGTATACAGGACGAACTGCTGAAGCCGAAATCGCTGAACTTGAAAAATTATTCGACTACCGCATCAACGGCCGGTTCCAGTTCATCATTTACAACAGGCTATCAGACCTTAAACAAAGCAATATCGGACTGGAAGGCGAAGAGCAAAACACCAATACAGGAGGACTTACCCGAATCATCGGCACAAAGGTCCTGTTGTATTTTGATGGCGACTACCGTCACTTCCGTGAGCAGATCCGATCCGGGCTCACTCAGGTGATGATCCAACAACTGATGTATGGCGGAAGCATCAAAGACCGTGTACAGAGTTCGGTATTGCTTCATTTGCCAGATTGGTATTTGAACGGATTGATTCTGTATGCATCCCGTGGCTGGAACGTTGAATTGGACTGCGCAGTGCGTGATGCCATCTTATCGGGGCGATACAACAACCTCAATAGCCTGGCGGGTGAAGATGCCTACATTGCCGGAGCATCGTTGTGGAATTACATTGTTGAAACCTATGGCGCGGGTGCGGTTTCCAACCTCTTGTACATGACCCGGGTAAACCGTAAT
Source organism: Bacteroidota bacterium (assembly GCA_046095245.1). Lineage (GTDB taxonomy): Bacteria > Bacteroidota > Bacteroidia > AKYH767-A > OLB10 > JAJTFW01. The sequence goes on from JBJTJB010000638.1 coordinate 1,254, forward strand.
ATCGACCAGGGTTTTTTATATGTATTAGGAGTACCACTCAAGGATCTCGGGAAGAACTGGAGCCGATACTATACAGAACTTGCTGCCGCTGATACGGCAGGCCGAAGCATACCGACCAACACCATCCGGATCAAAACACGCAGGTCAGGAGCAATTGTGAGCCAGTTAAGCATGAGCCCGGATGGTCGCCTGGCGGCTTACGTGACCAATGAATCCGGAAAATACCGTATCTGGTTGTATGATGTGTCCACCGAAAAAAGGAAACGTATTTCGAAAGGCGGGTACAGAAGCGTACGACAAGATGTAGATCTCAGCTATCCGAGCTTAGCATGGCATCCATCGGGCAAATACCTTGCATCCATACGCGAACGCAAGGGAAAACTTTGGCTCGACTACCACATGGCCGACAATAAATACAAGCGGGAATCATCCAGATTCTTCTATTTTGACAAAGTCCTTGACTTTTCATTCTCATCGGCTGGAACTGAAATCGTGCTGTCGGCGGTTCAGAAAGGCCAGTCTGACCTGTTCACGTTCAGTCCACGCACCAAAACCTACACACGGTTAACCGACGACCGTTGGGATGATTTACATCCAAGCTTTGTACTGGATGACCGATATATTGCATTCAGCTCGACACGCACTGCCGACAGCCTTAAACCGACTCCCCTGAGGCAATCGGCGGATTTGGAAAGACCGGTTTCCACCGATCTTTTTCTGCTTGATGCCGTGAACAAATCTCCCAAACTCATCCCCTTGTCGCAGAGCCCGGGAATCAACGAGACCTATCCTATAGAATTGGATCAAGCACGCTTTGGTTTCCTGAGTGACAAGAATGGTATCATTAACCGGTATGAAGCCAGACTGGACAGCACGATTTCATACATTGACACGACGATACACTACAGATACATCGTAGACAGCAAACCGGTAACAGACTACTCGTTCAACCTGATTGAACAGGATGTTACACGTTCGTCAACGAAGATCGCTTCATTGAGTAAGATTGATAAGAAATACATCCTACAGATCAAACCTGTGGCTGCGTCCGACAGTGGCCCTGCAAACCCATTGAGGCCTACTGCCCTATCACGAAAACTCCGTTCGGAAACCGGATATGCACCTTCGGCAAAAGGCAGTAAAGTCATTACGACCTCCGGGCAGATGGGAAATGACAAAGACAGCAGCAATCACTCAACTGATAATCCCACAGAATCAACGCGACAACGCATCCTGTTTCAATCCGAGTTCAGCGAAAAACCAGGAAGCCGAAATCAAGTCACAAGCGAGTCTACGGCTGCGGGATCCAACGTCATCAGAATCACAGCCTCATCGGGTAACGACACCTTATCGGTATCCGAACGCAAAACCAGTACTGCGTCGGATTCGGTTGCCTATCAATTACCCAAGCAACGGAATTACGAAGTGGCCTTCGGACCGAGTTATGTTTTAACACAGCTTGACAACAACCTCCTGAACGAAACCTATCAGACCTTTACGGGAGGAGCTGTTTACTTCACACCCGGACTGAACGCCCTTTTCAAAATCGGAATCAGCGACTTGCTGGATGACTACCGATTCACAGGCGGCTTGCGTCTGAGTGGAAACCTCAACTCCAACGAATACTACGTCGGATTCGACAATCTGCGGCGTCGCCTGGACAAGCAAATTTCGTTTTACAGACAGGCCAGGGAGGAATTCACTGCCTTCTCGTTCTTGAAAATCCACACGCACGAAGCGAAATATTCAGTTCGCTGGCCTTTCAGCGACATCACCTCACTAAGAGGGATGGTCGCATATCGCCATGACAGGGTGGTAGCCTTGAGTACGGATGCCTTCAACCTGGTTGTACCCAATCAATACACCAACCGGATATCCATGCGGGCCGAATATGTGTATGACAATACACTGACCACCGGACTAAACCTTTTCAACGGGACACGATTCAAGGTGTTCGCTGAAGGATTCCGCAGACTCGACGGAGGATTCCTCGGTGTGTTGGGTGCGGACTTCAGGCATTACACGAAAATCTACAAGCAATTGATCTGGGCCAACCGGTTTGCAGGTAGCACTTCCTTTGGTGATGAAAAACTGATCTACTATCTGGGAGGAACCGACAACGCCTTTACACCAACTGATAATTTCAATACCGAGATCCAGATCGACAGGACTCAGCAGTATTCTTTTCAGGCGCTTGCTACAAACATGAGAGGATTTGTACAGAACATCCGGAATGGCAACAGCTTCGCCCTGATCAACAGTGAAATCAGGCTTCCCGTTTTCCAGGTTTTATTCAATAAGCCGATCCGGTCCGACTTCGTCCGCAATTTTCAAATTGTCGGATTTGGAGACATCGGAACAGCATGGACCGGCCCATCAC
>JBJTJB010000639.1:0-1373 GCA_046095245.1 Bacteroidota bacterium
CGCAGCATGCTGCAGCACAGCCGCAGCGGCAACGGTGAATTTCTGGAGTCCAACCTGAACCAGCTCCTCCACGAGGCTGTGAACTTGGCCTACCACGGCATGCGTGCCACACACAAGGATTTCCAGTGCACCGTAGAGGAAGGTTTTTTGGAGACCTTGCCTCCGGTGAAGGTTGTGCCGGAAGAAATCAACCGCGTGTTCCTCAACATCTCGAACAACGCCTTTTATGCCCTGCGTCAGTATGGATTGGCACACAGCGAACACAAGGCCTGCCTGAAGGTATCCACCTCGGTGTATGGCGACCACGTCATTGTCCGTATACGAGATAACGGCCCGGGGATTCCACCCGAGGTAGCCGAAAAAATCTTCCAGCCCTTCTTTACCACCAAACCGAGCGGACAGGGCACCGGCCTCGGGCTCAGCATGAGTTTCGACATTGTAGGAAGACACAACGGCAAAATCACCCTCGACAGCAAGGCGGGTGAGTTCACCGAATTCGTCATAGCACTTCCTTTGCGCCATGAGCAACCGGCCACCGCTTGAGATTTTGGTTGTTGACGATGAACAGGACATCGAACTCCTGTTCCGCCAGCGGTTCCGCAAGGCCCTGCGCGAAGGCTGGCTGCGGATGCAATTCGCCTTTAGCGGTGAGTCGGCCCTGGAGATCCTGTCGCAAGCGGAACAACCCGGCGCCACGCTGATCCTTTCCGATATCAATATGCCGGGCATGTCGGGGCTTGCATTGCTTGAACAGGTACGAAACCGTTTTCCGAAGATGAAGGTGGTGATGGTGACGGCCTACGGCGATGAAGCACACCGCATGCAAAGTGAGGCCTTGGGTGCCTTCGCATTTCTGAGCAAACCGGTCGATTTTCCGGTGCTGGAAGCCTTGCTTGAATCCCTTCACCAGGAACTCCATTCCGCAGACTGAAACCATGAAAAAGGCCTTGCTCGCTTTTCTGCTCCTGCTTGCCATCAAGCTACCGGCTCAGCGCCTGCAACTGCTGAACACCAGCCTTACACGACCCGATAGTGCAGTGGCCTTCACCGGCAGTGAACAAGCCTTTATCCTCAAAGGAGAAATTGCAGGACGCGAATTGCGCATCGAACGCAGTGCAGGCCCTGTCAATGTCCGACCCGGCATGTCGGTTCGCTTCGCTGTGAAGTACGACAGCAGCGGCACCGATACCTTCCGCATTGCCCTGGATGGCAAGACCGTGCTGGAGAAAGTGTATCACATCCGCGTGCCTGATTGCCCGGTCAGCTTCGGCGTAGAGGGGCAGCGGGGCGACTCCATCGGTGTTGCCGCCATCGTGCAAAGCACCGGTCCGGGGCTCATTTCACCCGGTTGCCTGTATAAGCCCAAGGGCAAC
>JBJTJB010000640.1:0-5265 GCA_046095245.1 Bacteroidota bacterium
ACCCGGTACTGAAATTCCCTTCAAACAACAACGGAGAACCCAGCTTGGCGGTCCATAGGCTTGCTGTTCCACTCGGAGTGATTGTCACTTTGATTTGAAAGGTACCCCCCTGCGCAATCAGGCTATCGCGCCCTCTGAACAAGGTGGTTGATGTCCATGCATTTTGGCTGCGAACCAGAACCGCGTCTGCTGCACCTGTTTCACCAAACTGCAGGTACATTCCATTGAGTTGCTGCTCCAGCTGATCAACATCTGACCAGAGGTAGATGCGCGCCAAGTTCTGGGAGCTGGGAGCGAAGTCGAGCGTCAGTTCAAAAAACCACTCGAGGGTGTCAACGTTGGTCGAGAATCCCAGCGGTGTGACCAGAAAAGCAGAATCGCTGCCACTCGCATCCAGTTCAAGCACCCCGCCAACAACCGCAAACTGGGCGGTATCACCCCACCAAGCCGGATTACTGTCGAAGTCGCCATCCGAGAATGAATCCAACAGCTGTGCACAGGCCGATGACAGATTTAGTGCAAGGGATAGATTGAGCAGAAGCAGAAAGCGAAACATGGCCGCAAAGTAAAATGGCCTGATCCTGTCGATTCGTGCAACAAACGAATGCACCCGTTTACAAACGACTTGAACAATGCAGGTCTGAAAAGTCGGATCCGGGCAGCCGCATCCTACGAAAAGCTCAGCCTATTTTGGTCCAATAAATCAGCACGATGAAAGTAGCCGTAGTCGGAGCCACCGGATTGGTCGGCACCCGCATGATCAGCATTCTTGAAGAACGGAATTTCCCGGTAACAGAACTGGTTCCTGTCGCCTCCGAGCGCTCGGCCGGAAAACAGGTTCAGTTCAGAAATTCCGCCTACACGGTAGTCACACCCGCAGAGGCCCTTGGTATGAAACCAGCGCTGGCTCTTTTTTCGGCCGGAGGTCAGACTTCCCTCGACTGGGCTCCGCGCTTCGCTGATGCCGGAACTGTGGTGATTGATAACTCCTCAGCCTGGCGTATGGATCCGGGCAAGAAACTGGTCGTTCCCGAGGTGAATGCCGATGCCATCGGACACAATGACCGGATCATTGCCAATCCGAACTGTAGTACCATTCAAATGGTGGTCGTTCTCAAACCATTGCACGAACGCTACCGCATACGCCGTGTTGTTGTGTCAACGTATCAGTCGGTGAGTGGTACGGGTGCCAAAGCGCTGGACCAGCTTTTCGGTGAGCGTAAAGGAGAACCGGTAAACCGGGTGTATCCGCATCCGATCGACTTGAACCTGCTGCCTCATATCGATGTGTTTCAGGACAACGGATACACCAAGGAAGAAATCAAAATGATTAAAGAAACCTGCAAGATCATGGGGGACGACTCCATTCGTGTGACCGCCACCACGGTCCGCGTACCTGTTGTAGGCGGCCACTCCGAAAGTGTGAACATCGAATTCGAATCGGATTTTGACCTGGCAGAAGTAAAACAACTGTTAGCGGCAGCTCCTGGAATTGTGGTTCAGGACGAGCCCGGCAAGGCCTTCTATCCGATGCCGCTTTATGCAGAAGGGAATGACGAAGTGTTCGTGGGCAGGATACGCCGGGATGAATCAAATGCAAACACACTGAACTGCTGGATCGTGGCCGACAACCTGCGCAAAGGGGCCGCCACCAATGCCATTCAGATTGCGGAGCACATGCTTCAGCGCGGGCTGCTGTAAAGCCGAGTAGACTTATTTCTTCAGCAGTGCCACCGGATGCTGAAGTCCGGAAAATTTGACCAGGTCCATCTTAACGGAACCTACCAGGATTTCCGCTTCCGCCCTCACCGGAACCCGATTGTCATCATCGGTAATCCAGATGGTCATTCCCTCCTTTTCCTTGAACACACGCCCTTCGAGCAGATAAGGCTTGAAAACGATGCACCTGAATTGACCGGCTGATGTCTTGACTTTTTGCTTCCCCGCGTACTTGATGACCATGGGAAAAGTCTCGTCATCGAGATAGCACTGGATAGAAAAGGTATCACCCACTGCGGCCTGACTCATATCGAGTGTTCGGGCATAGTAAAAAGCAGAGATGATATCCTGAACTTTTTCGGGCGTACGGATGGTTTTCTTTTCGCTGGTGGCGGTTGCGCGCCGGTGATCGAACTTCACCTGCTGGTGCTTTCGGTAACTCCCCTCCTCAATTTTCCGGATGAACATCCAGGGTTGCAGGGTTTCCACATCGATGTAACTTTCGTAATGGTCGCGAACCTTGAAGAACCAATCGAATGCGCCGACTGAGCGGCCGGTACCCAACACCCTGTAGCATGTGCGTCCGCCGATGGTCTTCAAAGATGGATCGACTTCCAAACGTGCCTTGCCGGCGTCTATGAATCCGTAATGTACGCGGTAGTCGAGTACTTCATTGGTACCGAATGCCATTTTATCCGGACCGGCCGGGGACTGGGCCTTTGCCTGGAAAAACAGCAAGGCCGCTGTGAGAAGAATGAAAAAGCGCTGGTTCACTCGTCAGAAGGTTCGGATTGCTCCTCACCGCCCTGCAAATCCTGTTCCAAACCCTGCTCGGCGGCAGTGGGATCGACAGTTCCTTCAATAATGAAAGCCTCTTCATCGCCCACTTCCCCCTCGTTAATGTCCTCCTGCAAGGTGACCTGCAGGCCTTCGCGGATCTCATCCACAAAACTCTCCGGGATGGTATCAACCGGTATTTCTGTCAGATCCATCAAATCGGAAGGGATCCCGATTTCATTGTCGGCAATGTGCAGGTCCTTGAGTTTGGGCAGATCCCTGACACTCTTCAATCCGAAGTGATCCATGAAATTCTTGCTGGTGGAATACAGCAAGGGTTTTCCGGGCCCATCGCCTTTACCACTGATGATGATCAACTCCTTCTCCAACAACTTCTGGATACTGTAATCGCAGTTTACACCACGGATATGCTCGATTTCGGACTTGGAAAGCGGCTGCTTATAGGCAATGATTGCAAGGGTCTCGAGGGCTGCAGTACTCAATCGACGCTTTGCCTTGATCTGAAGCAGGGTGTTTACCGCGTGGTGGTATTCTTTCTTTGTCAGGAACTGAAATCCTTCCGCAATCTCCACCAGTTCGAAAGAGTACTCGTCTGACGAATACTTTTCACGTATTTCCGAGATCAAGGATTGAAATTGTTCCTTTTTCAGTTCCCAGCCATATGAGGTCTTCAGGCAGGACAGGATATCATCGCCGGATACGGGTTGTTCGGAGGCGAAAATGAGGGCTTCAATATGTTGCAGCAGGAGTTGCATGGGATAATCTTTTAATTCAATATTTAATCACACTTACACGACCACGTTTACGATCCGGCCGGGAACAACAATCACTTTTTTCGGTGGGGCTTGTACAAGCCGGCGCATGTCATCGCTGGAAAGCACAACCTGTTCGACCTCTTCCTTTGAAAGGTCGAGGGGCAGCTTCAGCTTGAAGCGCACTTTACCGTTTACGGAAACGGGGTACTCGAATTCGTGCTCGGTCAGATACTGCTGTTCCCATTGGGGGAATGCAGCGGTGGTTACAGTACCGGTGTTTCCAAGCGCATGCCACAACTCCTCCGCCATGTGGGGAGCGAATGGGGATAACAGGACCACCAATGGCTCGAGCACACTACGCTTATCGCATTTCAGGTCATGCAATTCGTTGGTGCAGATCATGAATGCACTGACGGAGGTATTGAAAGAAAAACGCTCAATGTCCTCCTCCACCTTTCGAATCGTTTTATGAAGCACTTTGAGTTCTGCCGGAGACGCATCAGCGTTACTCAAGTTGGCCTGCCCGTCCACGATCCGGAACAAGCGCCAGAACCGGCGCAGGAAATTCGATACGCCGTTGATGCCTTGGGTGCTCCAGGGCTTACTCTGCTCGAGCGGACCAAGGAACATTTCATACAGGCGCAAGGTATCAGCTCCGTATTCAGCGATGATCTCGTCGGGATTGACCACATTGTACTTGCTCTTCGACATCTTCTCCACTTCGGCTCCGCAGTGGTACACTCCCTCTTCCAGGATGAACTGCGCATCACGGAAGTCTTCACGCCAATTCCTGAATTGGTCAAGATCGAGAACATGGTTGGGGGCGATATGGATATCCACGTGATGAGCGATCGTATGGTGCTGATCCTGAATACCGGCTGAAACAAAGGTGTTGGTACCATCAATGCGGTAAACCAAAGCGCTCACCCCCTGAATCATCCCCTGGTTGATCAACTTCCGGGCAGGCTCGTTCACCGGAATATAGCCGAGATCGAACAGGACTTTGGTCCAGAAGCGGAAGTAAAGCAGATGTCCGGTGGCATGTTCCGCACCGCCCATGTATAAATCCACTTCACGCCAGTAGTTCATGGCTTCGGGAGAAGCAAAGCAGGTGTCGTTTGCCGAATCCATGTACCGAAGGAAGTACCAGCTTGAGCCGGCCCAACCGGGCATGGTGGTCGCTTCAAATTCAAACTCACCTTTGTATTTCCAGGACTCCGCACGAGCCAATGGAGGCTCTCCGCTTTCGGTGGGCTGGTATTTGTCAACTTCAGGCAAAATCAGCGGCAATTCATCAACGGACAATACATGCGGGACACCCTCACGGTAATAGACCGGGATGGGTTCACCCCAATACCGCTGTCTTCCGAATGCGGCGTCGCGCAAGCGGTAGTTGACCTTACCCTTGCCGAATCCGCGCAATTCGATTTCGCGGATAGCGGCTGGAATGGCCTCACTCACGGTCAGGCCATTGAGAAAATCCGAGTTGACCAAGAGCCCCGACTTGGGCGTATGCGCTTGTTCAATGATGTTTCCTCCTGACACCACTTCCGTGATGGGCAGGCCGAAGTGTTGTGCGAACAGGAAATCGCGCTGGTCGTGACCCGGCACAGCCATGACGGCGCCTGTACCATAACCGGCCAAAACATATTCGCCAATCCAAACCGGAACCGGAACACCCGTAAATGGATGCCTTACATACGCACCGGTGAACTGTCCCGTTATCTTCTTTACCTCTGCCTGTCGCTCACGCTCGGTTTTATTGGTTGCCTGGTGTACATAGGCATCGACAGCCTCACGTAAATCAGGACGCGTGATGTGTTGTACAAGTTCATGTTCAGGCGCCAGGGTGACAAAGGAGACACCGAAAACCGTATCGGGGCGGGTGGTGAATACCTCTATAAAAGCACCTGCAAGATCATCTGCCATGTGGTCGGCTTTTTCAAGCGTAAACCGCAGTGTGGTTCCCTCCGACTTTCCAATCCAGTTACGT
>JBJTJB010000641.1:0-13001 GCA_046095245.1 Bacteroidota bacterium
GACAAAGCATCCCATGATTTTAGTGTTTCGGTATTTCTTCGCCAACCGGGTTACCGCAACCGTTTCCGCTACAGGCTTGGAGCGTCAATGCCTTTCGGTAAGGAACGAGCCGGATATAAACCCTTCCAGATCAGTGCAAGCAATGAATTGTTTTTCACGGATGACGAACCTTATTTCGAAAGGAACAGATTGCTATTCGCACTGAATTATAAAATCTCACCATCAAAAACCGTTCAAATCGGTTATCTGCATCAATTCGACTATAAGATCAATGATGAAACCGGACGTGATTTTCTTGTTTTCGGAATTTACATTGATATTTTGAAAAACAGCCTGTCAAATCCACAGAATGATGTGGAAATCAAGGATAATTAAATGGAGCAATCACACAGAATACCTTATGACGTTCCGGATTACGCTTTTATGAATCTTAAGGTTCGTTTTTGGATCGGGAGTTAATGACTCATTATTTTAATACAGGCCTCTCCGGTTACCACCGTTTCAGCAGCACGCAACCTGCTGGCTTAAACACGGTTTTCCGCAGAGTACATCGATGATATATCATGTCTAAACGAACACTACTGAAGAACATCAATATCGTCAACGAAGGGCGCATTACGACCACCGATATCTTGATTGCTGATGATGTAATTCAACAGATCGGATCGTACAGCGGTGATTCAAACCTGAACCGGATTGATGGAAGTGGTAAATACGTGTTTCCCGGGATAATTGATGGTCAAGTCCATTTCCGTGAACCCGGATTGACCCATAAAGGCGATTTTCATTCCGAGAGCAGGGCCGCCGTTGCCGGAGGCATCACTTCCTACATTGATATGCCGAACACATTACCCAATGTGTTGACCATGGAGTTGTTGAATGAGAAATATCGAATAGCTTCTGAAAAATCCTTGGCCAATTTCGCATTCTTTCTGGGAGTCAATGGTGACAATCTTGATTATGTAATCAACTTGAATACATCGAGTTTGATCGGCGTTTCGGATGACGGACTCTATTTCACAAAAAAGGGGAACCTGCTGGCAGACAATCCGGAAACAATGGAAAAGCTGTTTGCAAATTGTAAGTCCATCATTGCCATTCATTCTGAAAAAGAAGAAATAGTGGAAAAGAATGAAGGGATCTTTCGCGAAAAATACGGTGAGGACGTTCCTATCGAATTTCATCCAATCATTCGAAGTGAAAAAGCCTGCTACGATGCTACCAAACGTGCAATTGATTTGGCCAATAAGCACCATGCACGGCTACACATCCTGCATTTGACCACTGAAGCAGAAACACATCTTTTCCGGAACGACATTGCAATTGAACAGAAAACGATAACGACAGAGGTGTCCGTCCATCATCTGTGGTTTTCCGACAAAGATTACAGTAGGTTGGGAACACGAATAAAATGGAATCCTGCCATTAAAACAGAAAGGGATAGGGAAGGACTTTTGAACGCGTTGTTGGATGATCGAATTGACATCGTAACTACGGATCATGCACCACATGCATTGAGCGAAAAGCAGAAACCGTATTTTCAAGCCATGTCAGGTGCTCCAATCGTGCAGCATTCACTCAATATCATGCTGGAGTTTTACAAGCAAGGACGGATCACACTTGAGAAAATCGCTGAGAAAATGTGCCATAACCCAGCGACGCTGTATAAAATCGAACGCAGGGGCTTCATTCGGGAGGGTTATTTTGCCGATCTTACTCTTGTCGACCTGAACGCCAGCTGGATGGTCGATAGCTCAAATATATTGTCCAAATGCGGCTGGTCACCGCTAGAAGGAACAACATTTCAAGCGAAAGTCACGCACACCTTCGTAAACGGACATCTGGTGTATGAGAACGGTAAATTTGACGAGACAATTAAAGGAAAGGCACTAACCTGCACGGATCAGGCATAGGCATTTAGGAGAGTAGATAAACGAAGGCGTACGGATAAAAGGGTATACTTGCTTGCAGGATCAGCGTCTATGGACTTTATCAGCCTTTTTTCGGAACATAGCTCGATTTCTATTCTTTCATTGGCCGTTTTTTCGTGCCTTGCAGGCTTTGTTGATGCAGCTGTAGGGGGTGGCGGACTCATTCAATTGCCAGCGGTACTGGTTGCACTTCCCAATACACCGATTACAACGCTTTTTGGTACAAACAAGATCGCTTCCCTTGCCGGTACCAGTATGTCGGCCCTGGAATATGCAAAACGGATACGGTTTAATCCAGCCATTTTAATTGTCGTCGCGCTCTGTGCAGGTATCACCTCCTATGCTGGAGCCCAAATCATCGGTTTAATCCCCGTTGACCTATTGAAGCGGATTATCCTGTTTGTTTTGGTGGCCATCGCCGCGTATACTTTTTTGAAAAAGGATCTGGGGTCCGCCCAAACCAAGGAATTGGCATCCGGAAAACTGTACCTGCTCGGCGGATTGATCGGACTTGTGGTGGGCTTTTATGATGGCTTATTCGGTCCGGGCACCGGTAGTTTTTTTGTGCTCGGATTTGTGATGATCCTGGGCTTCGATTTCCTCACCGCCTCGGCCTATGCCAAGGTCGTCAATTGCATGACCAACATATCGGCCCTGGCGGTTTTTGTGCGCCAGGGGAGTTATCTGCCGGAAATCGCATTCCTAATGTCCCTCTGCAATATCATCGGAAGCCTGATCGGAGCCCGAATGGCCTTGAAACACGGTAATTCCTTTATAAGGGTTGTATTTCAGGTAGTTGTAATTTGTTTGATTTTGCGTTTTGGTTACGATATTTGTATACAGGAATAGCACACCGATTTTCGGGTGGTAAAAATGAACCCGATGCGATGGTTCAGTGTGAATTCCATCGAGTCCATTTGGGAAAGCAGCCCCTGATTTGACTGTGGGCATTGTTTTGAATCAGGTGTTAATTGCGTAAACATGTCATTATAGTCGAACCAACAATAATTGTATTTAATTTAAACCGAATCAAGAAATGGAAAACAAACATCAAGTACACAATTTGATTATTTTAGACGAGAGCGGGTCCATGGAAGGGATCAAGAACACCATCATTCAGGGATTCAATGAGCTTGTACAGACCATCCAAGGGATTGAACAGCAATTCCCAGATCAGGAACATCTGATTTCATTCGTTTCGTTTAACGGACTCGGGCACAAAACCATTCATTTCAGGGAGCCTGCTGTTTCGCTCAAACAGCTCGACATGACAAGCTATATGCCCAACGCATCAACGCCTCTGTTCGATGCGATGGGCTTTGCTATCAACACCCTGAAGCAATCCCTTCAAGAGCAGTCAGCATACAATGTATTGGTGACCATCCTCACCGATGGGGAAGAAAATGCGTCAAAGGAATTCTCTGGAGCAGCTATCAAGCAGCTGGTTGATGAATTGAAGCTGGAGCGTTGGACCTTCACTTATATCGGAACAGACCACGATGTAGAGAAAATCGCTCTGACACTTTCCATCAACAATACGCTGGTGTTTGAACGGAACGAGGAGGACATAAAACGCATGTTTGACCGCGAGAAGATATCACGGGAACATTACAGCCGGCGTATTCAATCCAGTGAAGACACGTCCTCAGGGTATTATACCGATAGTGAGGACGAGAAAAAGGACAAATAACCCCACCGGATATAGTGCAGGCCACTGTTTAGCGACCGAATCACAACCCCAGGCACTAATTTTACTACCCGTTAATCCTACCGGAGTATTCTACATCAAACCGATTCCAAAAGTTAAAGATCATGAAGACGAAACTCTGCTTGCTTCTGCTGTTTTGTGGCATGTCCTTCGGCGCGTTTGCGCAGGGCTTCAATCCGGTCCTCGCGGCTAACCTTCAAAACACCATCTACAGCATGCGTTTGGTGCAAAATGTCCGGGGGATTTCGGCCTGTGTATTTTATCCCGGAGTTGGAACCTGGAAGGGGGTCAGTGGTATTTCCCACCCCGGTTCGCTCATGAACTCGGAGTTGGAGTTCGGTATTGCCAGCAACACCAAGTTGTTTACAGGCGTAATGGTATTGCAATGCGCCGATAACGGATTACTGACCCTGGATGATTCGTTACACGAGCACTTGCCCCCATTCAACAACATCGACTCAAACATCACCATCCGCCAGTTGCTCAATCATACCAGTGGATTGTATGATGTGACGTCTGTACCCGGTTATCCGGATTCCATCTTCACCGATCCCAACCGCATCTTTACTCCATCCGAGATGATTTCCTGGGCAGGACCCCCTGTCTTTGCTGCGGGCACAGGCTGGGAGTATTGCAATACGAATTACATTTTGGCTGGGATGATTGCGGAGTCTGTGACGGGTATATCCTACAGTCAATTGCTGCGCGATTCAATCCTCTCGCCCTTGCAACTCGACAGCACCTTTCTGGATGTGTATGATAGCATATTGTACCCGGTAGCGCATCCCTGGCAAGCGGGAGTCGACAACTACCCGGTATCCCGTACGGCATTGAACAGTGCCGCTGGGGCTGCGGGGGCCATGTATTCGACGTGCGGCGAAATGGTGCAATGGTATCAGGCGCTTATGAGCGGGCAGGTGTTGAGTCCTGCTTCATTCCAGGAGCTGACCACCTTTGTCGGTACGGGGAATTATGGAATCGGAATCAGTGAGGTAATTGTGCAGGGCCGGACTGTTTGGACCCACGGCGGCAATATCTGGGGTGGGTATAATTCAAACATGATGGTTGATGTCGCAACCGGAGCGATCATTTGTGTGCTCATCAACCAGACGCCGGCTCAATCCAATCAGATTTCCATCCAGCTGCTTTCCACCTTGATGAATACCACGGGAGTCGAGGCTGAACAATCTCCTGATCATTCGGCTGTCATCATCACACCGAACCCGGTTACCGATTTCATCCGGGTGCAATGCCCGGGTCAACAGATCCGGAGGCTTCAGCTTCTCACTGCGGCAGGAGAAATCCTGGATGCTTCCGATGAAAACCACTTCAACATGGAGCGATTTCCTGCCGGACTGTATGTTGTACTCGTGGAGACAGATTCGGGCTTGTACAGGCGGAAAATCGTGAAGTGGTAGTTGAAGGGGGCAGGTCCCATGATCTGGCCGCTTGATCAGAAAATTTCCTGTGTCCTGAATTTCAGGTCTGATCCCGATACAAACTCTTGCTATCTTTTCACTGCGATTGCATTCATGCCTGTACGGCGGGAACTCCAAACATGCGGGATAGTCCAATCGGAAAAACGACTTATTCCCTTTCAACCATGAAAACCTGGATACTCGCGGCTCTCTTCTTTTCCAGCGGCTTGTCCGTGGCCTTTTCACAAGGGAATGATACCACTACGTGGACCGTCTTGCTGGGAGGTGATGCTTCTGGTCATTTAAAGAAATGGAAAAATACCGATGGGGGATTTACAGAGGTGTTTCAGTACAACGACAGAGGACGTGGTGACAGTACCATTTCGGTGTATCGCTACAATACACGTGGGTATCTGGTAGATATCGATGCAAGCGGAGTCGATTATTTTAAGAAACCGGTCTATGAGAAGTTCCGGGTTGAAAACGGTGTTGCGTATTGGGAAAACGATGCAGAGAAAGGCGAAAGGACACTTGATCGTGATGCAGACTACATTCCACTGAAGATAAGTACGGGCACATCCTTTCAGACCTATTTCAATGCCCCCGATAGCAGCATCGACCTGTTGCCATCGGGAAAATCGAGATTGAGGGTACACAGGGAGTACAAGCTCGATGGAGGCCAGGTGCTCCGACTGGTATCAACAGCGGGGAATAGCCTGACCCCCACTTTCGCCTGGATCGATTCGGACAATCAATTGTTTGCATATCCCAGTGACTGGCTCGCATTTGTACGGGCAGGATATGAAAACGCAAATATGGAGTTGTATGCGATCCAGCAGGAGGTCGAGGAAAAGTTCTTCAGGGACCTGGTGAGTACCTGCACAGAGCAGATTCGAAGCAACGGAAGCATTGGCCTTGCGATCGTAAACGCAACTGTATTCGATCCGAAAACCGGTAAGAAGACGCCTCATGCCACCATACGGATCGCGGATGGGAAGATTGTACGGGTGAGTGCCAACGAAAAATCCGTGCCCGTCGGGTATAAAATCATTGATGCACAGGGAAGATTTGTCATGCCTGGTCTGTGGGATATGCACGTACATTATACAGGTCCTACAGATGGCATCATGTATCTGGGTTGTGGAGTAACCAACGTGCGCGATATGGGGAATGCCGAAACCATCATCAACAAGAAAAAGGAAATCGATGATGGCCATATGTTGGGCCCCCGTATTCAGGTGTTGAGTGGTTTTATTGACGGAGACGATGAATTTGCGGGACCCGTTGGCGAAAAAATCAAGACTGTTGATGAGGGGAAAATCGCTATCAAAAAGTACTTCGATGCGGGCTACCAACAGATCAAACTCTACAGCTCTATCAAACCCGAATGGGTGAAGCCCTTGGCCGACGAAGCCAAGCGGTACAAGCTTCGCGTGTGCGGACACGTACCTGCGCACATGTTAGCCAGTGAAGCCCTGTATTCAGGCTACGACGAAATCCAACATGTGAACATGGTTTTTTTGAATTTCTATGGACGGGAGTTGGATACCCGAACGCCCATCCGGTTTTCTGCTGTCGGGGAGAAGGCGGCATCATTCGATTTTCATTCGTCCGAATTCAAAACCCTTCTTAAGCAGCTCAAGAAGCAGCAAACCGTGATCGACCCTACGGTTACTATTTTCGAGCAGATGTTTACCGGTCAGGAAGGTGAAATCTCTCCGATTTGTGCAAGTGTTGCCCAGCGATTTCCACTAAGCCTTCAGCGAAGCCTAAAGTCGAGTGGGAGTCTTTCAATACCAACTGGCATGGAAGATACCTATAGGGCTTCATACAACAATATTCTTAAGATGGTCAAGGTGTTATTCGACAATGGAATCACGCTGGTGCCCGGATCGGATGGATTTGCCGGATTCACCTTGCACCGCGAGCTGGAAAACTATGTTAAGGCGGGCATCCCAAACACCGAAGTGCTGAAAATTGCCACCATTACTTCTGCTGAAGTGGCACAAAAAGACAAACTATATGGAAGTATTGAGCAGGGTAAAATAGCGGACATCCTCATTATCGACGGGGATCCCACTGAACGCATAGAAGATATCCGGAAGGTTGAGATCGTTGTTCAGGGGAATTCCATTTATAGAACAAAACAGTTACTGGAACAGATCTCTATCGGTTATTTCAAGTGAGTTCGTGTGAGCGACAATCCGATTTATCGATTGTATTCCCGAATACCATTATCCACGTTCAGTCAGTGCAATTATAATTGTATTTAAAAACGATGCTTTACCTTCGTTTCCATTAAACCCCTGTCTGGCATGGCTGTCAAGTGTGAATTTATCGACCTGATCATCCCGATTTCAAAAATCGAGGCGGTTTACCCTGGCGGATTCGCCAAGTATCGTGAAGATCATGCCACAAGCCGCATCATCTGGTATGATGACTTTTTGTGTCGCGATGGCGCAATGAGTCCCATGGAGATCAGTGCAATGGCCGATGCCTGGGAAAAACGGGGGTTGAAGGGCGCAGTGACAGAAAACGGGGAGATGAAGTGGGGTGACTTCTGCGTTGTGGAATCACTGTTTCGGGGACCGACACTTCCTTGTGATTGGCTTGTTTTCGATCGAGAAGACTGCTGCGTTTATATGAAGGATACTGCAAAGGGGGAAATCATAGGGCGGATGAACTAGATCCGATTCCTTTGAGGCGCGATACTGACGCTATGCAAAGCGCGAGTATCGGGATTCCAAGCAAACAAGGCGGGCCTGATCTTTTTTGATTATGCCCAGCGGAAATCCGATATCAATATTTTACCAGACGCTTGGCTTCCGACACATGATCCGTTATGGTTCGGATCAGGTAGACACCTCGTGTGAGGCCGGACAGGTCAATTTGCTGTGGATCATTAAACACGCGGGTCCGAACGACTTCCCTGCCATTAAGATCGATGATACTAAGATCAGTATCCATGTCCACATTTTCTATGAATACAATGTCGGTAGCCGGATTCGGGTAAAGGCTAAATGAATTCGATACCGTTGGTGCTGTGGCAACCGCAGTGATGGTTTCATTTTTGTAAGCGCGGATATCCGTTCCAATCCCGCATACGACCAGGGTGCCTTCCCAGCCCAGCAGCGGGCCGCCCACGTTCACGTTCAGTACTGCCGATTGCCATCGTAAACTCAAGTCCGCATTGAAGGCATACAGATTCCCGTCGTTGAATCCTCCGTTGGTAAGAAAAACCTTCCCCGTCGAATCGATACTCATGCGTGGCTGAAATGCGTCACCATAAAGAACAACCAGCGAACTGTCAATCACTGAACCATTCTGCGGATCCAGCCGTACCACGCGACCCGAAGGATTGTAGCAATAGACAGATCCGTCGGGGCCAATGCCCGAGGAAGAAAACGGGACATAATCGATGGGAAAACTCCAATTCAGCACAATCGCGGTACCGTTATCGGTCAGGGAGAACAGGAAATCGGTCGTAGGGTTGTTTTGTGAACGGGGTACATAAATCGTCCCGTTGTCGCTCATGAATAGTCCGAGTTGCTGTACCAGTCCGCCGGATAATGGAGGTGATGAATACAGCAACTGACCGCTGGTTGTATCATAGGCTGCCACCCGTACTGCATTTGCGACATTCATCAGTCCGTATATTTTGGATCCGTAAACGGCCAGCTCGGCGCCATTTTGGTATCCCAGGCGATTTGTTTGCCATACGGTTGCTCCGGTGCTGCTGTTGATGCGTGAAATGGAGAACAGGTTGCCTACCAGCAGGTCGCCACCGGGCAGAAAACAAGCGCCTTCGTTGATGCTTTCCCCGATTAGGCTATCCGATTTCCACAGGATTGATCCGTTGGAGGAATCGAGAGCATAGAGATACGCCTCGTTACTATTGCCCGAACGGGAGGCATACAATACACCGTTTCGGATTGCCGATACACGGTTTGACCAGTCCGTTGCCGGAAAATCAACCGGCAGCTTTCGTGTCCATATCGTATCGCCTGTGCGGATGTCCATCATCACGATTTTATTTCCATTCAGCGGATCGCTGATATTATCTATCCGGACAGTGGCGAGATAAATGCTGTCTGTAACCGGTGCGAAAGCGATTTGTGAGGGTAAACCTCCTGACCACAACAAGTTGGGCGTATTGGGACCAATTGTGGGGCATAAGCCGTTGTGAAGGGCATTGCCCCCGGTGGCGATATTCCAGTCCTGCGATCTGGCGGTGGAAAAAACAAGCAGAAAAACGAGAAGCATCAATCGCATTGTGGGTTGTTTTGATTTTATGGTTTTTGGAATGAATGATGATTTCATCTATAGGGTTGTATTCTTGAGTAAAGGTAGAAAAACGCGTTTTGATCCACGGGAACTGCTAAACGAAAATAAAGATGAATCAATATGCGGAGGTATGCGGGTTCATGCAGGGGAGTTTAAGTCCCTAATACCGTTAGAATCGCGGATATGTGCGAAATTCGATCTCTTAAGGCCTTACGGCTAACCCCAGAACCTATGGTTTCTCACATCGCGGAATTATTGGAAAAACCCCAGGAGCTTGAATTGCTCTACAGGCAAGATAAAGCAGGTTTCCAACGTGAATTCGATCGGATATATCCTGAAATCAGCATTCACCCTGTGGCCCAGGCCTGGCATGCCCGCCTGCACTATTCCACCACAACGGAGGCTACCACGGCGAATCACTGGTTTTTGATTGTCACCTGTTTGCTGGCCGGATTTTTGGCCAAGCTGCCGGATTTTTTCCCGATTGCAGAGGAATTCTATTATCCACGCAACATCGGATTTTTTGTGTTCCCCTTTTTGATTGCAACGTTTGCATGGCAGCGCGACTTACCTGTCCGCACGCTTACCATAATGGGACTCTTGATTGCGCTGGTGTGCGTCTGGATCAACAGCTTGCCCGATTCCGCCTCCAGCGATACCTTGATCCTGTCCTGCATACATGTGCCGTTGCTGCTCTGGTCGGTGCTTGGATTCGCTTATGCATCCACTGATACAGTCCGGCGGATTGAATTTTTACGGTACAACGGCGAACTGCTGGTCATGACCGGAATCATTCTCATTGCTGGCGGATTGCTCACGGCGATCACGCTCGGTCTTTTCGAGCTCATCAACGTCAACATCCAGGAGTTTTACTTCCGGTACATTGTGATTTGGGGTCTGGCATCCGCTCCATTGGTCGGCACTTTTCTGGTACAGAACCAACCCCAGCTGGTCGACAAAGTCTCCCCGGTCATTGCCCGAGTGTTCAGCCCGCTCGTATTGATCACCCTGGTCGCTTATATCTCTGCAGTGTTGTACACGGGAAAAGACCCCTATACCGACCGTGATTTCCTGATTGTATTCAACCTCTTGCTGATTGGTGTGATGGCCATTGTGTTTTTTGCAGTGGCCGAACGTTCGGGATCGGACTCAGGCCGTTTTCATTTGATTGTCCTCGCTGGCATTTCCATAGCGGCAATCCTGGTGAACGGAATCGCCCTGTCGGCTATCCTGTTCCGCATCGGCGAGTGGGGAATCACACCCAACCGCATGGCTGTATTGGGTGGAAACATCCTGATATTAATCAATCTTCTCATCGTTGCGTTGCGACTGGTGCAAACCCTGTTGTACCAAAAGCCACTCAAGGCCGTCGAGGAGTCGATTGCCCGGTTTTTACCGGTGTATGCCGTATGGACCTGTGTGGTCGTGTTTTTATTTCCCTTGTTGTTCCAGTTCCGCTGACCTGCGAAGCTGCTTACCCTTCTGTCGGTGCGCGGGTCAGGCAGAAAAACCACGCCGCTTGCAGATGTTCCGATTAAACGGAGGCCGGCAACGTGGCTTTGTGCAAGGCAATTCCCATTACCTTCGTATAGAGCTTATCCATGCAAACCAGTTTCATTTCCGGCCTGGAGATCCCCCGCGGCGAAGCCATTCTGGGCCGTGAAATCCGCGAAGGGGTGCTGCGCCTCATCCGCAGCGATCACCCCGGATTTCACGAAGACGCGTATTTGTCCATCGACGAGCTGAACCGCTACAGACGCCGTTATCTCACCTCATTGGTGGAACTGGAACGTGGCGAGTTGGCGAAAATCGATCTGGATGTCATGCAAGCCATTCGCGATAATGCCATCCTTTCGGAGAACATCCAGGACGAGATGGATGCTGAACTCACCACTGGTCAACGGCTTGCCGATCGCATTGCCACCTTTGGCGGCAGCTGGACCTTCATCGTGTTCTTTTTTTCTTTTCTCTTCCTGTGGATGCTGGTGAACAGCTGGTTCCTTGCTTCGCAACCCTTCGATCCCTATCCCTTCATTCTGCTTAACCTGATGCTCTCCTGCTTAGCAGCCATTCAGGCTCCCATCATCATGATGAGCCAAAACCGACAAGAGCAGAAAGACCGTCAACGTGCCGAACACGATTACAAAATCAACCTCAAGGCCGAACTCGAAATCAAATTGCTGAGCGAGAAAATCGATCACCTGTTGATTCATCAGAACAAGAAACTTCTGGAAATTCAGGAAGTACAGATCGACTACCTCGAGGACCTTATGCGTCAGGTCAAGAACAAAACCTGATGCATAGGCCCAGTAAACCATTACAGCCATGACTTTATCGAATGTCAAGATCCGCATGACGACCATTCTGGGCGTATTCGCCTGGGTTCTCCTGATCCTGCACTGGGGCTTTGTGTTGGTGCACTACCCGGATCTTCCCGCCCTTATTCCGATACACTTTGATGCAGCAGGGGAGCCCGATTCCTATGGAAACAGGATTATATTTTGGCTTTTACCTGCCATCAACACCGCACTTTTCGCATTGCTCCTGGTGTTATCACGGTATCCTCACCGTCTGAATTATCCGGTCAGCCTTACCCCTTCAAATACCGAGGCCTTGTATCGGTATGGGGTTTCCACCTTACAGTTCTTACAGTTGAGTGTTACGGCCTTGTTTTCGCTAATCACCTGGCAAACCGCACGCATCGCAATGGGCTATAGCGATGGTTTGGGCGTATGGATGTTGCCGCTGGTCCTTTCATTGGTTTTTCTTCCCCTGTTGGTCTTCGTCTACCGCTGCTATACGCTACGGTAAGCAAGTCGTTCAGGTCGGATCTGGGTTGAGGAGTGAGTAAAGCGACAGCGGTGCCGGCCGGCACTACCCCGTATTTTTTTCAGACTCATATACAGGCATTTACGGATAAACAGGGTGGTTTACGTCTGAAAAACGGTTTTATGCCTATATTACAATCATTCAAATAGATTGTAATACAATCATAAACACTCAGACATGCCAACCATGGACACACTCGATCTGGTATTGACCGCCCTGCGCTATTCGCCCATTGCCTTGATGGCCCTTTCGCTTATTGTATTGCTGCACCTGCAGGTGAAGGAACTGCGTCGCCACTGATTTCAGTTCAGTCCTTTCGTATAGTTTGTACATGGCCATCCTATTTTCATGTTTCTCAATTGCCACAGCCGGTTCAGTTTCCATTACGGGACCCTTTCCGTTGAGCAGCTGCTGGAGGAAGCCCGAAGCAAGGGGGTGCGTAAATTGGCGCTTACCGACATCAACAACACCTCCGCGGTGTTGGATTTCATCCGTCTGGCTCCCGAATACGGCGTGGAGCCGGTGGTCGGTATCGAGTTCCGCAACGGCGATCATCTCCGGTTTATCGGCATAGCCCGGAACAACGAGGGATTTTCCGAGCTCAACCGTTACCTGAGCGATTGCCTGCTGGCCGGAGCCCGCGAGGGCAAAAGCTCCGGTAACCGCGATGCTATCATCCCGGAGACGATACCACGCTTTCACAACGTGGCGGTGATTGTGCCGGCATTTATTTCTGCTCCGATCCCTTCGAATCCGCTCCCTTCTGCTACGCTCAGGACGAGCAGGGACCGGAATGTTATCGCACCGGAGCTTGAGCCCTGTAGCGTGGCG
>JBJTJB010000642.1:0-1480 GCA_046095245.1 Bacteroidota bacterium
GCAGATTTCCTGCAACGGAGTATCAGACGGAACGATCACGGTTACCGCCACAGGTGGTACCGGTACACTCAGCTACAGCATCGACGGCGGTTCATACCAAGCCAGCAATGTGTTCAGCGGACTTGCCGCAGGCGTTCATACGCTTTCGGTTAAGGATGCCAACAACTGCGTGGTGTCGTTGAGTAGTGTGACCATTACTCAACCTGCTGTATTGTCAGCCAGCCACACGGCCGGTATCATCCTGTGTAACGGGGGCTCAGCTACAGTTGTAGTATCTGCTACTGGTGGTATTTTACCTTACTCCGGAACCGGTTCCTTCTCAGCTACTGTCGGCGCATACAGCTACACGGTAACTGATGCAAACGGTTGTACGGCCAGTACGTCGGGTTCACTTTCTGAGCCTGCTGCCATCACCCTTAGCGTAAGCTCCACCAACGTAGCCTGCTTCGGTTTTGCTAACGGAACCATCACGGCTTCAGCCTCTGCCGGTGCCACAATCACTGTGAACGGCCAGCCTTACAATGAGTCGGCTACCTATGGCCCCGGTACTTACACGGTAACTGCTACTACGCCAAACGCTGACAACAGCGGTGTGTGCAGTGTGAGCCAGTCTGTAACGATCACACAGCCTGCGCTGATGACCGTTTCGGCTACCCGCACCAATGTAACCTGTAACGGCGCTGCCAACGGAACCATCACAGTTACCTGCAACAACCCTACAGCCACCATCACCATCAACAGTCAGCCATATGTAGTCGGTACCCAGTTTGCACCGGGTACATACACGATCCTGGCCGTTGCTCCCGATGGAAACAACGATGGTTTCTGCTCTGCCGTAACGTTTGCCACCATCACTCAGCCAACCGCTGTATCCTTGAGCTCCACTCAGGTGAATGTCATCTGCAATGGTGCCTCTACGGGATCAGTCGATTTAAGCGTAACGGGTGGAACTCCTCCTTATTCATACACCTGGAGCAATGGCGCCACCACGCAAGACGTGAGCGGCCTTGCTGCCGGTACCTATACCGTAACGGTGAACGATGCCAATGGTACGACTTTCGGTTGTACGGCCACACGTACCATTACCATTACCCAACCCACTGCAGTCGCTCTGTCCTCAACGCAGACGAATATTCTGTGCAACGGTGCTTCTACCGGAGCCATCGATCTGAGCGTTAGCGGTGGTACAGCCCCTTACACCTATAGCTGGAGCAATGGCGCTACCACCCAGGACCTGAGCGGCCTTGCTGCCGGCACCTACAGTGTGGTTGTTAATGATGCCAACGGATCAACCTTGGGTTGTACCGCAAGCACTTCAGTCACCATCACTCAGCCCTCAGCAGTTTCTGTTTCAACCACGCAAACCAATCCGGTGTGTAACGGCGCTGCTACAGGATCAATCGATCTGAGCGTCAGCGGCGGTACAGCCCCTTACACCTATAGCTGGAGCAATGGCGCTACCACCCAGGACCTGAGCGAC
>JBJTJB010000643.1:0-2152 GCA_046095245.1 Bacteroidota bacterium
GGGCATGGCCGTGTTCAGCGGGATGATCGTGGCGACCTTGGTCGGACTCATACTGATCCCGGCTTTATTCGTCCTGATCGACAAAATCAGTGGTGGAAAAAGGAAACAACCGGAAACCAGCGGACTCAATACCAATTCTCCAACCGATCATCCATGAAGTCCATCCTACACACCATAAGCCTGTCGGTTCTGCTCATCGGAGGGTCTGGATGCATGGTAGGGCCCAGGTACCAACGCCCTGTCACCGAACAGGTATCCGCCTACTCGCGTGATGCCGGTGCCATCAGCCCGAACGATTCGGTAACTGCCCTGAAGTGGTCGGCATTCTTTACCGATCCTGTACTGCAAAGCCTGATCGATAGCGGTTTACGGCGCAATTATGACCTGAAAAAGGCCACTGCACGCATAGAGCAGGCGGGAGCAAATTACGGTATTGCCGTCTCCCAGTTGTTTCCCTCACTCATCTACCAGGTGCAGGGCAGTCACACGGTGAACAATTCAGCCACGCGCTCGGCCTATTTCATCGGACCGGGAATGTCGTGGGAGCTGGATCTTTGGGGAAAGATACGCCACGCAAGAAACGCGGCACTCAACGATTTGCTGGCCAGTGAATCGGGAAAAAGAGCAGTGCATTGTGCACTGGTCGCATCCATTGCAGACGCCTACTTCAAGCTACGCGACTTCGACAGAAGGCTTGAGATTTCTCTTGCGACATTTGAAAGCCGGAAAGTCGGATATATTTTGTTGGAAGAGCGTTTCAAGAAGGGCTATATCAGCGAGTGGGACCTGCTGCAGGGCAAACAGTTGCTGGACAATGCCGACGCGTCTATCAATATCCACAGGCGTGCTATTGCGGTTACACAGAACTACCTGTGCTATCTCATTGCACAACCTCCGGGGCAATTGCTACGCGGCCTCTCCAATGCTGACCAACCGGCTATGCCTGTCATACCTGCTGGCATGCCCTCCACACTCCTTGGTCAGCGTCCCGACCTCAAGCAGGCTGAATATATTTACATGCGCGAAACGCAACGGATAGGCGTAGCCGTAGCCCAACGGCTGCCTACGCTTAGTCTGACTGTTGCCGGAGGATTTTCGAATCCCGATTTGAACGGGTTGCTAGGCAGCGGTGCATTGGGTGTGTCTATCACCGAAGGGCTATTGGGTCCCATCTTCGAGTTCGGTCGCAACAAGCGAAGGGTTACCGCACAAATGAAGCAAGCCGAAATTGCAGCGTTCGATTACCAGCAGGTTTACATCAAAGCCCTGGTCGAAGTCGAAAACGCGCTGATCTCGATTGAGACCTTGGGCAAAGAGCTGGAAGCCCGGCAGCGCATGGCGGTTTCTGCACGGCAGGCACTTGAACTCAGCAGGGCACGATACGAAAGCGGCTTCACTTCCTACCTGGAATTGATGGATGCTGAGCGGAGTCTGTTCGAAATGGAGTTACTCGTTTCATCCGTTCGCCAACAGCAGCTCAATGCAAGCGTAGAGCTTTACCGAGCCCTCGGAGGAGGCTGAGGTATAGTGAGTCGAAACCCGTTTTGAATTTATCTTGTCGACTGGTCCGAGGATTTAAAGTTATTCGAGGAATCATGGCGTTTCTGTAGCCTTTTGTGGTGAAACATACAGAGGACTACCTCGGCTACATGCGCTTTGGAATCCGATAAAGTAGTTTTATGAAGCACTATTTCGACCTCCGAAACTTAAACGCCACGTGCGCAACGATACCCCTTCAGAGATAATATTGCTTACAGCGTTCATCTTTGGTTTTATTTTATAACCGCGGGGACGCGGATAGGCGCAGGGAGCGCAAGGCCACATCCATTCAGCAATCATCATTATTTCGAATACCGAACCGCAATACCTGCCCTTGGCGGGTCGCAAAGTCCCGAGAGGCTTCGGGAGCAAAGAGCGCAACAGTACACGAGTGTTTGGATAATCATTCGTGGAACTAAATCAACAGAAAGATCTACCAGTCCACCAATCTGTCGATCTGCAATTTGAATAGGGAAGGGGATAACAGGCTGATAAAAAAATCAACTTATATGGTCAATGTCATCCATGTCTTTCGGACGATTGGCTGCTTTTTTTGCATTGATGAGGTCTCGGATATCAATCATTCTTACATCAACTCCACTGAACGATACCA
>JBJTJB010000644.1:0-7482 GCA_046095245.1 Bacteroidota bacterium
GCCTTGGCTGAAGCGATTCTCGAAGAGTTGAATTACAAGCGTTCATTCGGAATCATCACGACGCACTACATGAACCTGAAGGTGCTGGCCGATCGGACAAAGGGAATTATCAATGGATCTATGGCCTTTGATGCCCGCAGGCTGGAGCCCATGTATAAACTTGAAGTGGGCAAGCCCGGAAGTTCCTATACGTTTGTTGTAGCTGAGCGTAGTGGCCTGCCACATTCCGTAATCAATAAAGCCCGTAAAAAAGTCAAGAAGAATACCTTGCTTCTGGAGGAACTCTTGAACAAGCTTGAGCGTGAGAAGTCGGAGGTAGCGCGGTTGTTGGAAGTGAACAGGAACCAGGAGAAGCGTTTGCAGGAACTGGTCGGCCGTTACGAACGAAATGTAGTGAAGCAGGAGCAGCGCGAAGTCCAGGATACGGAGCGCGTCCGTCAGAAGGAATTGAGGCTTTCAAGACAACTCGAGGACCGCTTTCAGCGTTTCGTCAAGGACTGGAAGGAGTCTCGCGATAAAAAAGCCGTATTGCACAAGTATACCCGTAAACTTGATGAGCGCAAGAACGAGCTCAGCGCAAAGGAACAGGTCAAGCAGGAAGAGCTGGTCGCATTCAACCGGTTGAATATCCGGAAGGGAGTTTATGTGCGCTTGAAAAACGGAAAAGTGTTCGGTCAGGTCGACTCCCGACGGGGCGATCGAGTGGTTGTGTTGTTCGGAAATGTAAAGACCACCGCCGACATCAAGGACCTGGTGATCCGGGAGGAGAAAACTGAGCCGGTCAAGCAGCGCAAGTCACAATCCTGAGCCGGCATTTTGAACTGAACTCAGATACTTCTGAGCCATTCCTGCATTTCCCGCCCGCTGATGGGTTTTTCCAAGCGCCAGCCGCGTGGGGGCCGAGTTGGGATAATATTCAAGGTTTAGCTCCAATAGCCGGATCGCATCGGCGTACTGGCGTTTGTAGCTCAAACGTGCAGCTGTCCTGATCAGTTGTTCTTCATTGGCAGGATAAGTGGGAGCCACATTGCTGATCCGCAGTGCGGAAGCCTGTACTTCACGGATTTTTTCGATGAACCGTGTGTAATCAAGCGTGCCATCGGCCAGATCTTTTTCATACATAAACAGCGCTTCAGTACATGCTTCCCTGTCAAGGTATTTCCCATCACGTCCCGATGAAATTGCACGGTCTCCCCAAATCATAAAAACAGTATCACCGTCAATCCGAAGCAATTCATCGAAATTCAGCAGGGCGGCTAGGGCGATTTGGGAATAGTTT
Organism: Bacteroidota bacterium; assembly: GCA_046095245.1. Classification (GTDB taxonomy): domain Bacteria; phylum Bacteroidota; class Bacteroidia; order AKYH767-A; family OLB10; genus JAJTFW01. The sequence continues at coordinate 1,280 of JBJTJB010000644.1, forward strand.
TGCGACTCGTTTTTAAATCCTCCTGCTTGTGTCTTCCACAGTGTGGTGATTAACCATTGCCCTCCGCTGTCGGGATTGATCTTGTTGATGGCGGCCGACAGGTTTCCTGCACCTGCATGATAAGCATGCAACACCAGCAATCGGAACCACAAGTCGGTTTCCGAATACGGGATGTTTCTTGAATCCAGCATCGAACGGACTTTTGGCAAGCAAATGCTGCTGATCAGCCGGGATGCTCCATAGGCGGCGCGGTCAAGCCGTGTTCGTTCGTCAACATATTTGTTGACTTTGAGTCCAAATTGGATAGCAACACTCCGCATGAGTTGAAAAGGTCCGCGTGCACCTGCGTAGGATTGGGATGTATGTTTTCCGGGGCTTTCAATCAGCAGAATGGTCTGAGCATACCAGGGGTCAGTGCCGTATTGCTGGAAGTAGGAAACGGCCTTCGCGATTGTTGGGATGCTTTTGCGGTGTTCATAGAACTCTCGCTTCCCATTGGTGACAAACAACTCATCGTCGTAATCAATGCAATACTCTTCACGAAGACGGTTCTTGACAGCACTTTTTTCAGTTTCACTTTGCGTGCTCCAGGTGCGGAAACAGGCGGTTTGTATCGGAAGCCGGGATTCTGCAATGTTGATGATGCACGAGTCGGGAGACAAGCACATGATCTGTTTCCAGAAACGGGGGTGAGCAAGCGTGTCCCATCCTTCGGAGTACAAAGCCCTGGCGCTTAGAAAATCGGCCTGCGAGGTGTCTGAATCGGAAATGATGGTTTTGCGGACAAACTGGGATCCTGTGTTTTCGGGCACAGCAGCAGCGCGCGCTCCGGGTGGGTGGATTTCCTGGCACGAACCAAGAAGCAATGGAAAAGCAAATACAACTACCGTGGATTTCATCAAGAGGGGATCAACAGGACGGATTCATCTGGGTATACGCATAAAAATAAGCAATGATGCATTTTTTTACCAAGTGCTGCCTGCTGTTTTTCAACTTGTATCTGTGAACGGCTTTGGGTACAATCCCCCCGGGGTCGTACTTTTGTTGCATGGCAGAAGAGAAGCAGTTTCGGGATTCGGTTGAAATCACTGCGACCAAGGAGTTGAAGCTGTTCGTGCGCTCGATGGCTGCCACCTATCAATTTGTCTTCCTCCAGGACCAGGTCGATTTTGTCATCCGGGCCATGATGATCGATTTGGTCAACAAGGAAGGTGTCGCAGCCCTTGCCAGTAGGTTTGGAGCCGCTTTCCCGGGCGAAAAACTGGAGCTGAGCAAAGAGGAAGTTTACCTTTTTTATGCCATGCTCGAACTGGTCTGCAGGAGTTTTCTGACCGAGGCGGGTGATGCCTACAAGGAAATGGCGATGCGTGTCAATCAGGTTAGTGCCGAACGGTTCAATGCGGTGCGAAGCATGGAACTTACCATTGCCCAAACCTTGATCGGTAAATTTTCAGATGACTTCCGTGATGATCCGGAATTCGATGAGCTCGCTGAACGTATCGCCTTACTCGATACCTGAGTTTAGTAGCCCTTTGGTGAGTGTGGCGAGACTACTGAATAGCCAGTCGCTCCCAAATGCACTCTTACTGTGTGAAAACTGATTCTTGTCGTCGATGAATGCGGTCTTCATACCCAGGTTTTGACCAAAGCGAATGTCCGATTCGGAATTTCCAACCATCAGTGATTTATCGAATTCGATTTCGGGAAAGTCAGACTTTGCCATCATACCCATGGTAGGATTTGGTTTTCGTTCCATCGACTGCCGATCCTCCGCCGTGGCTGCGTAAATGGCATCAATCCGTCCGCCTGCAGATTGGATATGATGTTTCATGTGCTCGTGCACTGCATCTAAATCGGACTGGGTCATGAGTCCGGCACCGACACCTCGCTGGTTGGTAACGATGATGATTAAACCGAAGATCCTCGATAGTTCGGCGATTGATTGAATGGCATCGTGTTCGAACTCGAATTCCTCGATGCACTTGACGTAGTCGGCCGGTAACTCCCGGTTGATGACACCATCCCGATCTAGGAATAAGGTCCAGTTTTTAAATCGGTCAGGATTCCACGAGGTGTCCATGGTTCAGGATGCCGGAAAAAGGCTTTCTTCAATCAACTGACACAGGATATGTCCGATCAGGATGTGACATTCCTGGATGCGGGGCGTGTCCTTGCTGGGTACGTTAATGATGATATCACAGAGATCAGCCATCTTTCCGCCACCATCTCCGGTCAGGCCGATGCAGACCATGCCCAGTTCACGGGCCGTTTCAAGCGCCTTTACAACATTCCCCGAATTTCCCGAAGTGGATAATCCGATCAGCACATCTCCTTTTCTGCCTGCAGCTTCCACCATTCGGCTGTAAACCACATCGTACGAGTAGTCGTTTGCCACGGCAGTCATATAAGATCCGTTCACATGCAGTGCTTCGGCATACAGCGGCGGCCTGTCTGTATAAAACCGACCGGAAAGTTCTGCGGCGATGTGTTGTGCATCAGCTGCACTGCCTCCGTTTCCACACAGCAGTATTTTCCCTTTTTGGCTCAAGGTATCTGCGCAACGTGCGGCAGCTTCGGCGATCCTGGCGGTTAGTACGGTGTTCTCGTGGAGGGCAAGCTTCGCGTCGATCGATGATTTGATGATACGCTGAATTTGTTCTTGTTGCATGATCTGTTTAGGTTGAGCACAACTTCCAGACGGCTTGTGTCATGTTGTGCCAATCGTATTTTTTCTTTTCCTCCCGAACGGCAGCGGTGAAGCCTGCGATACGGTTCTCACTATAGGTTCTAGAGATGGCCTCGGCAATAGCCGTCGGGTCCTTGTCAACAACGAATCCACTGACGCCATCCAGAACGATTTCCGGCAATCCGCCAACTCGTGTAACTATCATCGGTTTGTCGAAATGAAAAGCCATTTGTGATATTCCACTTTGCGTTGCAGTATGGTAGGGTTGAACCAACAGGTCGGCAGCACAAAAATAGGCGGCGACTTCCTCGTCCGGAATGTAATCCTTTCGAAAGATGATTTTATCTTCAATGCCCAGCGTTCTGATGAGTTCCAGGTAAGGCTGTTCGTCCTCGTAGAACTCGCCGGCAACAATGAGTTTCCCGGGAAAGTTGGCTAAGGCTTTCTCTCCCATCGCTTTGAGCAAAAGGTCGAGCCCCTTGTAGGCCCGGATGAATCCGAAAAAGAGCAAGTAGGGTAGGGAAGGGTCTAGTCCCAGCTCGGCACAGGCTTTTTCCTTGCTGATCGATTTACCGTAATGGTCGTAAATGGGATGTGGGATGAGCAGACGATGTGAGGTGTTGGAAAACTGTAAAAGCTCCTCCATGACTTGTTGCGACATGGCAATGAATCGGTCTATCGAACGGATGAAATACCGGGTGAGTATCCTGTCGCCAAGGCGTTTCTCGTGAGGTATCACGTTGTCGAGTATACACATGACCTGGGTGTGGCCATTGCCTCGAACAATACGTGCAATAGTGCCCAGGCAAGGTGCCATGAAGGGGATCCAGTACTTGAAGATCACCACATCCGGTCGTTGCTTTCTAAGCCAAATTCCGGTTCGGATCCAATTGATCGGATTTATGGAGTTGATGCGCGATTCGATGTGCAGGCCGGCTGGTGCTGCTGCTTCAGTGAATTGTGATTTTCCGGGGAACAGGAAGTTGGGGTATTGGAGTGAGAAAGAAAGCAGCGTTACACGGCAGCCCTCTTCCTGAAATGCCTTTCCCAGTCGTTCTCCAAACGCGGCCAGCCCGCCGCGAAGCGGATGCGCTGGACCTGCAATCACGACATGTTTCACGGGTTGTCGATGACTTCGGCGATCAGGTATGTGTTTCGCTCGGCATTGCTGCGGCCGACCAGTTCACTGATGAAACCGGCCAGAAACAATTGGGTGCCGATGATCATGCACGTAAGCGAAATGTAAAACGAAGGACGTTCAGTCAGCAGGCGTGCAAACTGATTGGTGTAAACGGCGTAAAGTTTGGAGGCGCCGAGGTAAAGGGTCAATAAAAAGCCTGCAGCAAACACCAGGGTTCCGATCGTTCCGAAAAGGTGCATAGGACGTTTTCCGAAGCGTGAAACAAAGGTGATAGAGAGCAGATCGAGGAATCCGTTTACAAACCGCTCCAGTCCGAACTTGGTGCTACCGTATTTCCGGGCCCGGTGTTCCACAATCTTTTCACCGATACGGCCGAATCCGGCCCACTTTGCCATGACCGGAATGTATCGGTGCATTTCACCATACACCTCGATGCTTTTAACGACATCCTTTTTATAGGCTTTGAGTCCGCAATTGAAATCGTGCAGGTTGTGGATGCCCGACATGCTGCGCGTTGCCCAGTTGAAGAATTTCGTTGGTATGGTTTTACTGAGCGGATCGTATCGCTTTTGCTTCCATCCCGAAACCAGGTCGTAGCCCTCGTTGTGAATCATCCGGTAGAGCTCGGGGATTTCATCGGGGCTATCCTGCAGGTCAGCGTCCATGGTGATCACAACCTGTCCTTTACAGGTTTCAAAACCTTTTTGCAGCGCTGCAGATTTGCCATAGTTGCGGCGAAACCGAATTCCACGAACGGATTTCGACTTGTTTCCCAGGTCACGAATGACACCCCAGGATTTATCTGTGCTGCCGTCATCAACAAAAATGATTTCGTATTGAAATCCGTTGGCCTGCATCACCCGGTCAATCCAGGCCTGCAATTCGGGCAATGATTCTTCTTCGTTGTAAAGTGGAATTACGACGGAAATGTCCATTCAGTTCACTCTTCTTGGTAATAGGGTTCGCGACGTACAAAGGCGGCCGTGATGAATGCGATGACAAGCCCGCCAAGCATTTTGTTAAAGGCATCTCCCACCACCAGTTCGTACAGGTCCATATTGCTGATGTTCTCGATCGACTGTTCGTATGCGCTTTCACCGATCAATTCCTGCATATAGCCTTCCGCCAATTCGGACGCAGCAAGTAGTTCCTGCTTGTGGTTATCCAGGATTGTAGGGTCCCAAACGGTGACAAATATCCAAACCATGCCGGCAAACAAAAGAGCCCCTGCGGAGCTGGTGAGCAATCCGATCCGAAAGGCCTGCCAGTAGCCGACAACTCCCTTGTTTTCGATATTGCGGTAATGAATCGATGCGAGCACCATGAACAGCGGGGGAACCCAGGCCCCCAGCCATGCAGCGTTACCCAGTGGATTGGAGCCGGTCAGGTACAGGAATAGGAAAACGACAAAACTGCCCGCACCACTAAGCACGCCATAATTCAAGGCTGTTTTTAGGGTGGATGGGGGATGCATACGGGATAATTTTTATCAAATATAGTCCCGATACCATTGACAATCAATAGTACCACAAAAAAAGAATGGGTAAGCTACTTATATCGCACCGCTCAACCGATTATCCTTGCTGCCTTCCGGCCCTGGGGAGGTTTTCAGGAGCTGGTCGTATAAGACTTACCCGGAACAAAGATAGGCTTTTCGATTTATCAACAGGTGTTGATACGTGCATTTCCGGGCACGACTTCAGGTTAGTTTTGCAGCATCAACCTGTAAAGCCATGAAATTCTTCATTGACACTGCCAACCTCGACCAAATCCGTGAAGCTTATGATCTGGGCGTTCTCGACGGCGTGACCACAAACCCATCGCTTATGGCCAAAGAGGGAATCAAGGGCCGGAATGCAGTCATGAAACATTATGTGGACATCTGCGAAATTGCGCAGGGTGGAGATGTCAGTGCTGAGGTGATTTCAACGGATTTCGACGGAATCATCCGTGAAGGCGAGGAGTTGGCAGAACTGCATCCGCAAATTGTCGTGAAAGTGCCGATGATCAAGGACGGAATAAAGGCAATCCGTTATTTTTCGAAGAAAGGGATCCGTACCAACTGTACGCTGGTATTTTCTGCCGGGCAGGCTCTATTGGCAGCCAAGGCCGGTGCGAGCTATGTTTCGCCCTTTCTGGGTCGTCTCGATGATGTTTCTACCGATGGACTCGCCCTGATCGAACAGATTGTTTTAATTTATGACAACTACGGTATGGAGACTGAAGTATTGGCCGCATCCATTCGTCATCCCATGCACATCATCAAGTGTGCTGAGATCGGCGCTGATGTCGCGACTTGTCCCTTGCAGCCTATCCTCGATTTGCTGAAGCATCCGCTCACCGATTCGGGCTTGGCGAAGTTCCTGTCCGATGCTG
>JBJTJB010000645.1:0-2073 GCA_046095245.1 Bacteroidota bacterium
ACGCCATCGACGAAATCCTTCATCTGATGCGCTACATGGGCTCCCTGTTCTCGTCTGTGAACCCGAATGTGTTTTACGACATGCAGCGCTATCACGCTGAAGCCTGGCAGCGGTTCCGTGAGTTCAAGGAAGACCAAGTGCTGAATTACATCGTTCGCAACCTCGAAAAAGGCCGTGAGCAGGGACTCTATCGGTCCGACATCAACATCCGCATTCTGGCCGTACTGCGCATGGAACAGCTTGAACTCGCCTTGAACCCGACAGTCTTCCCACCCGACCGCTTCAACATCAGCGAAGTGAATGTACAGTTGCTGGATCATTTCCTGCATGGCATCTGCACACTCAAGGGCCACAAGCTCATCAACAAATACATGCACAAACGTGAGAGTGAATAAATCCAACGCAAGTAACCATCCCATGATACGATATACCCTGGCATTGTTGCTGTTGTCCGCACCAAGCTTACTGCAGGCACAAGACAGCGCGTACAGCCTTGAAGCATCCGTGTTGTATGCCCTCGAACACCATGCAAGCGTAAAGAACGCCTTGCTGGAGGAACAGGTAGCAGAACGTAAAATAGACCAGCTGAAAGGAGTCGGCACGCCTCAACTGAACTTCAGTGGCGAGGTCAATGATTTCATTGATGTGCCAACGAGTTTCGTGCCCGGTGATTTTTTCGGAGCTGGCGCAGGATCATACATTCCGGTTCAGTTCGGACAACAGTACACGGCAGCCGGTGGAGTCAATTTTAATCAGCTGCTGTTTGAAGGTTCATACATCGTAGGACTCCAGGCCGCCAAAAACTACCGCGATTTGAGTCGCAAGCAAACGCGGCAATCGAAAACGGAAGTTGCCGTGAATGTAACAAAGGCGTATTACGGAGCACTCGTAGCCGATGCACGTTTGGCCATCGTGGAAGCGAACATCACACGGGTAAACAAACTACTCACCGAAACTGCAGCACTCAACAAAGCGGGATTCACGGAAAAGCTCGATGTCGATCGCTTGGAACTGACCTACAACAATCTACTGGTTGAACGCGAAAAAGTCCTAAGCTTCAAATTGCTGGGGTACCTGCTCTTGAAATTCCACATGGGTTATCCTTACGATAAGGAAATCGTTCTGACTGAAAACCTGGAGGAGATATCTACCCGCAAAAACACCTTGCCCGAACAGATAAACACCGAAAACCGACCGGAGTTCCAGACGCTGCGGGCCAGTCGTGAAATGCAGGCGCTGGATGTGAAGCTGCAGCGATATAGCTACCTGCCAAGTCTTGTTGCCATAGGCACCTTCAGCTACAACAACGCACGCACGCAATTCGATTTTTTCGATCCTTCATTACGCTGGTACCCGACTACACTGATCGGTGCCCGACTGAATGTGCCGATTTGGACCGGACTACAAAAAAGTGCGAAAGTGAGCCAGGCCAAACTGAATCTGCAGAAAATAGACAACTCGATTGAATTGATGCGTAACTCGTTTGCATTGGAGCTGGCCGGAGCCAGCAAGAATTATCAAAACATTCTGATGAGTCTGGAGATTACGCGTAAGAACCGGGAATTGGCCAAAGAGATCAGCCGTGTTGCGAAAGTGAAATACGAAAGCGGTATCGGATCGAGTCTCGAATTGGTGGATGCGGAAAGCTCCCTGCGAGAAGCCGATGCCAACTACTTCAGCACCCTCTATGAACTGCTTATCGCCCGACTCGAAGTCGAGAAAGCAAGTGGCGGTATCATCATTGACTAATCCAAAAGCACACCACATCATGAAACATACCCTCCACATCCTGATTCTCGCCATGACTCTTGCCGTATCCTGCGGTGAAACGGACAAACGTGCGCGCCTTGAAGCCCTCAAGCAGCAACAGGCTGATATCAAACAGGAAATCGCTCTCCTCGAAAAGGAACTAGAACAAGAAGGCGGCTATACCAAGGCCAATCCGGTAGCAACAACCGAGATGAATACCTAAACTTACTTAAACAAAAATGAAGTACAAGCCAAACTAGAAGACGACCAGAACGACAGTGAAACCCAATACCTGACAGTAAATATAAGAAAGAAACATGACAA
>JBJTJB010000646.1:0-3312 GCA_046095245.1 Bacteroidota bacterium
AATCCCAATGGCAAGTCCGGTGATTGTTTGAACAATCCGAATACTGCCGCACCCGACCCCGACATAGTAGCATAAACAGCACCAAGCCCGTACAATTGCTCTCGAATGTCAGCAATGACCGGAAATCGTTCGCATACCGGCGCTTCAAAATCGTTGATGAGTCTGCCTTTCCAGGCCTCGGGGCCCTCAGCTATCAGAAATCCCAGATCCTGCATTGACTTATGCGGCCTTATCCAACTATAAGCTTCCGCTGTACCAATAGCAACGGGAGGCATCACCAATACCATATGCCAGCCATCAAGCGGTACAGAGATGGGTTTAAGCACTTCTCCGCGACCACTGGCCAGCTGGGGTGTATCGGTTGCGAAAAATGCACAATCGCTGCCAAGTTGTGCGGCGATATGTCTTATCTCTTGGAGGTCAAGTCCAAGGCCGAACGATTCGTTCAAGACCCTGAGTGTGAATGCCGCATCGGATGATCCGCCTCCAAGACCGGCACCCATGGGAATTACCTTGTGCAGATGAATCTCAAGTTCAGGGAATGTAAACCGCTCGCGCAATGCCTTAACGGCACGCAACACCAGGTTTCCGCCACCGGATGACGGTATGGTCAGCCCGCTCAAAGAGAAAGTGGTTTCAGGATGCTTTGCGGGTACAATCTCGAGTGCATCGCACCATGGAACAGGATAAAACACGGTTTCAAGCTCGTGAAATCCATCTTCCCTTTTCCGCGTTACATGGAGCCCCAGATTTACCTTGGCGTGAGGGAATACGATCATAACCGGCCTGTTCTCAAAGGGTTAGTGTCTGGACGCGAGGAATCGATTTTCTTATCTTTGTGATTCAAACAACCTCCATGAGCAATACCCTGTTGGAATTTGAAAAGCCCCTGGAAGAGTTGCAGGAGCAACTGGATAAAGCGCGGCAGATTGCGGACAAAGGTAAAGTGAATGTCGATGACCTGATTCGTGACCTCGAAAGTAAAATCGAGAAAACGCGTCATGAATTGTACACGAACCTCACGCCCTGGCAGCGGGTTCAGCTCTCTCGTCATCCCGAGCGCCCCTACGCCCTTGATTACATTCAAGCCATGACCCAGGGTGATTTCACCGAGTTTTTCGGCGATCGTCAGGTGCGCGACGATAAGGCAATGATTGGTGGCTTCGGGAAGATCGATGGACGAACCATCATGTTTGTCGGTCAGCAAAAAGGCAATACCACCAAGCAACGTCAATACCGGAATTTCGGAATGCCTAACCCGGAAGGGTACCGCAAAGCGTTAAGGCTTTTCAAACTTGCCGAGAAATTCAATAAGCCGATTGTCACCCTGATTGATACACCCGGAGCATTTCCGGGTCTCGAGGCCGAAGAACGGGGTCAGGGCGAAGCCATCGCCCGCAACCTCTACGAAATGTCTATTCTCAAGGTACCGGTTATCTGTATCATCATTGGTGAAGGAGCCTCTGGTGGTGCCCTGGGAATCGGTATCGGCGACCGGGTTTTCATGCTCGAAAACACCTGGTACTCCGTCATTTCACCCGAATCCTGTTCCAGTATCCTTTGGCGTAACTGGGACAACAAGGAGCGGGCTGCAGAGGCACTTAAGCTGACAGCCAACGATATGCAACAACTTCACCTGATTGACGGAATCATCCCGGAACCCGTGGGTGGCGCTCATTCCAATCCAGGCGAAATCTTCGCAACGGTACGTCAGGAAATCGTGAAAACCCTCAATTCGCTACTGCCCATGGATCCCCAGGAGCGGATCAACCAGCGTATCGCCAAGTTTTGTGCGATGGGGGTGATACAGGAAGATTAAAACCTGCGATATGAACACAAGCGCCGGTCTCATTGGCCGGCGTTTCTGTTTGATAACTAATCTCATTGAAACTGCGTCTTTTGGTCCGATTGTTAACAAGTGGGCGATGCAGAGCTTGTGTAAGCGTTTACATTTGGGCAAATGAGTACCGAAAAAACCATCCGTAAGAAGCCGTTGCAGGCGATTCTGCCTACACCCGAAAACCTGCCGGGTAAGCTGCCACCTCAGGCAGTTGATATCGAGGAGGCCGTGTTGGGCGCACTGATGCTCGACCGCAATGCCGTAGCCGAGGTCATCGATATTTTGCGTCCGGAAGCGTTTTACAGGGAATCGAACGGAAAGATATTCGATGCCGTTCAGCAACTTTTCAATAATACACAGCCGATTGATATCCTGACCGTCACGCAGCAACTGCGGAAAAACGGCACCCTGGAATTGGCCGGTGGTCCGCTGTATATCTCCCAGCTCACGAACCGGGTAGCCTCTTCGGCCAACATCGAATACCATGCACGCATCGTGCTCCAAAAGTTCATTCAGCGCGAACTGATCCGAATTTCTGCAGAAACCATCCGGAATGCATACGAAGACACTTCCGATGTGCTCGACTTGCTGGACACGGCCGAGCGTGAGTTGTTCGGGATCGCAGAAAGCAATATCCGTCGTAAGTACGAATCCATGTCGGGACTGGTGAAGCGCGCCATTGATGAAGTGAACAACGCCGCAAATCAGAAAGGAGGTGTTACCGGAATTCCCAGTGGATTCACCAACCTCGATCGGTTGACATCGGGTTGGCAGCGCAGTGACCTGATCATTGTTGCTGCACGACCTGGTATGGGTAAGACCGCCTTCGTATTGAGTCTGGCCCGGAATGCAGCATTAAGTTTTAATAAACCGGTGGCCTTTTTCAGTCTTGAAATGTCATCGCTTCAATTGGTGAATCGTCTGGTCTCGTCCGAAACGGAAATCGATAACGAGAAACTGAAAACGGGTAATTTAAATGATCAGGATTGGAAGCAGCTCAATGTGAAGGTTTCCGCACTGACCAATGCCCCGATTTACATCGACGATACACCTGCCCTGAGCATTTTCGAATTGCGGGCCAAATGCCGTCGCCTGGCAGCAGAGAAGAAAATCGAACTCATCATTATCGATTACCTGCAACTCATGACCGGTCAGGACCGGAACAACAAGAATGGTAACCGCGAACAGGAAATCAGTCACATCAGCCGCTCACTCAAAGGGATTGCCAAAGAACTCAACATCCCGATCATCGCGCTCTCCCAGTTGAGCCGAAATGTAGAACGTCAGGCGAATTCGAAGAAGCCCCAACTGAGTGACCTGCGCGAATCCGGAGCGATTGAGCAGGATGAAGATATGGTCGTGTTCATCTATAGGCCCGAGTACTACGGATTTCAAGAAACCGAAAACAACGAAAGCACACGCGATCTGGCCGAAATCATCGTCGCCAAAAACAGGAACGGTTCCCTGAATAC
>JBJTJB010000647.1:0-9165 GCA_046095245.1 Bacteroidota bacterium
CACCCTGCCGCTGAGTGAATACGGTAAGATCAGCGACCGCAGCGAAATCAGTATTGTCGGACACATAACTGCCGCAGATGAGGGTTATCGATTCATCGACCGACAGGAACACGAACATGAATTGCGGGCGCAGGGCTGGGATGCCTTCCGCTCCTGACCGAATTCCCATGGCCGAACGATCTCTGCGTATCGCCATCACCGGTTCACGGGGTATTCCCAACCAATACGGAGGATTCGAACAATGTGCGGAACGCCTCTCGGTATTACTGAGTGCACGTGGACACATGGTGAGTGTGTATAATCCGCACGATCATCCATATTCCTCCAATACTTATCAGGGCGTCCGAATCATCAAGCGCTATCACCCCGAAAAAAAGATCGGTACTGCCGCCAACTTCCTGTACGATTACTTGTGTATGCGGCACGCCCTGCGTTCGGGTTGCGATATCCTGCTGGTGCTCGGCTACACCACTGCTTCCATTTTCAATCCCATTTTGCGTAGGCGCGGTGCCGTGATGGTGACCAATATGGACGGACTGGAGTGGAAACGCGACAAGTGGAGCAAACCGGTGAAGGCCCTTATCCGCAGCCTGGAAGCACTGGGTGCCCGGTACGGAGGCCACCTGGTCAGCGATCACCCTGAAATACGCCGGTACCTGCTGGATACTTACGGCCGCGATTCGACTTGCATCGCCTACGGAGCGGATCCCGCCCACGAAGCCGACCCATTGCACCTGGAATCCTACGGACTTCAACCCCGTGCATTCGACCTGGTCATTGCACGCCTTGAACGGGAGAACCACATCGAAATGATCCTCGATGGTGTGGTATCGGCAAATGACAATACGCCCATACTCGTGGTTGGAAAACACCACACCGATTATGGAAAATCCCTGAAGGAAAAATACAGTTCCTGTACAAAAATCAACTTCGCCGGCGGCATTTATTCACCGGGTGTTTTGGATAGCTTGCGTTCCTGCTCCCGATTTTATTTTCACGGGCACTCGGTAGGTGGGACAAACCCATCCCTGCTTGAAGCGATGGCAGCGGGTGCATTCGTTGTGGCTCACGACAACGCTTTTAACCGGGGTGTACTGGGAGATGAAGCCCTGTACTTTTCATCCTCGGCAGCCGTCCGTGGAATACTGGAGGATCCTACCGCATGGGGTGGACAACGGCAAACGTGGATCGAGCTGCAGCAGAAAAAAATACGCAGCGAGTACTCGTGGGAGCACATTGCGTCCCGCTACGAAGCCTTGTTCCTTTCGCTGAGTGCGAGTCGAACTCAATAATTGCTGAGCGCAAAATTCACTGCCGAGGAGGCATTGATGTTACCGAATCCCTTGGTGCTGTTTCGGGTTGGATAGAACTGAGCGGTATTGGTCAGACAGGTCATGACCTGAGAGCGTGTCATAGTGGGTTTGGCACTCCATACCAGCGCCGCAATGCCGGCCGTAGTCGCGGTGGCCACCGAACTTCCGCCAATGTAGGAAGGCGTTACTCCGCTTGGTGAAAGCGAGAGTGAATTGCGATTGCTGTCGCTGCTTCGCTCCATACAGATGGTGTACATTACAGCACTTCCGTCGTGGCAGGCGGCACAACGTGATCCGTTCTCCTTAACGCCGGTCACTGCCACACAGGAAGAATACGCAGCAGGATAAATGACACCCCACCAGGTGGTCAGGCCGAAAGATGTACCAGCAGCAGCGAAAATCAGTTTCCCTTTGTTGTAGGCATAATTCACACCATCTTTAAGCACACTGCTGCCAAAAGGCGTTCCCATGCTAAGGCTGATGATGCGGACAGAGGCCCGGTCGCCCATTAGGATCATGGCGTTTTTCACAGCTGTTTTTTCAGAGGACAGATCCAACACGACATCTTCTGCTGCACGAATGAAATGCAGGTTGCTTTTATAGGCCACTCCAGTTGCAGCACCGCTCGCATTACGCGGACCCACTGCCGCAGCCGACATACTGGTGCCGTGCGAACAGGAAGAAAACGCACTGGTTCCCCAGGTATAATCCGTGGTGACAGTGCGACCAGTGGCCGAATAGCCATCGTTGAACTGGGAACCCAACAGGGGCTGAAGGCTGCTCAGTCCGGCATCGATTACACCCACGGTGATTCCAGAACCCTGGGCATTGTTCCAGGCGGTAGGAATCTGGTGATTATTGAAATTCCAGGGCAGGATACATGAAGGCAGGATGCTGCTGTAGTCGGCGGCATTGAGTCCATAGCTTGAAGGGCTACATCCCGAGGTGGATCGGGCCATGCTTGAGGGCCAATAGCCAAGCGGCTCGATGTAGCGTACATTTTCCAGCGAAGCCAGCCGCGTCAAAACCGTCTTATCGGTGAGCTTCAATGTAAGGATAGGGAGAACAGGATCGTCTTCCACCAGAATCTCGTCCCAGCGGACGGGCTGACCACCAATGGATTCCAGGTCTTGCTTGATCTGCGCGATCAGGGCATCGTGTACCGCTTTCCATGCGCCACTGCGCACATCAACACGGTGAATCTTCGCATCAAGCCCCGTAGTTCCGATAGGCTGATAACCGACAGCCACTACACCATCGCCATATTGCAGGGCGCTCCAGGTCGTCTTGAGGTCAAGCCAAGCCCAATCGAATCCATTGCGGGCTTCGAGCAGATTGATCAAGGTATTGTCCAGTTTTTCGCGCGGAATGGGATCGCCTTCGGGAACCGCGGGTGCATTCGCCTTCACTTTGAGCACTCCACCATCGGGAAGTGGTTGCAGCACTTCATCGCGGTCGCTGCAAGAGGACACAAAAACAAACAAGACAAACAGGGAAAGGAGTTTTTGAAGTGACATGAGGTAATGGGTTGGATAGGTGATTCGAAGCTACAAAAAGATTGCGAGGTCTGCAAACTATGTCTGCAAATTACGGGGGAAGAAGAGCAATGATCCGGTTAAAAATCATTTGTAAACGGATGCCCTGGCCCCTACTCACGATGCCCTGTTCTGCATACCTTCGCAGCACGCAAAAAACAAACAAATCATCCCCATGGCATTCACCTTAGACCCCCTTCCCTACGCATTCGACGCCCTCGAGCCGCACATTGATGCCCGCACCATGGAAATCCACCACGGTAAGCACCATCAGGCATACGTCACCAACCTGAACAACGCATTGGCTGGAACTCCCGGCGAAAACCTTTCCCTCGAAGAAATCTGCAAGAACATCTCGGCGTACCCGGTTGCGGTCCGCAACAACGGAGGCGGACACTGGAACCACCGGTTTTTCTGGAGCACCATGTCGCCGGCCGGCGGTGGAGCGCCCCAGGGGGCGCTCGGGGAAGCCATTGCGGCTTCCTTTGGTAGCTTCGATGAATTCAAAGCCAAATTCAATGCAGCCGGTGCAGGACGCTTTGGCTCGGGCTGGGCATGGCTCATCCGTAATGCTACCGGACAACTGGAAATCTGTTCCACGCCCAACCAGGACAATCCACTGATGGACATTGCAGAGGTGAAAGGCACGCCCATCATCGGTTGCGATGTTTGGGAACACGCCTATTACCTGCACTACCAAAACCGCCGGCCGGACTACCTTGCTGCCTGGTGGAATGTGGTGAATTGGGAAGAAGCATCACGCCGTTTCGCGGGTTGATTTCCCGAAGCAAGAACCCTGAAAGGCCCTTCGCAGCTGCGGATGGCCTTTTTTAATGCCAAAAATCCACCTATCGTTTGCCTGATTAAAATACACTCCGTAACTTTCGAATGTGTCATAATTCAACCCCCATGCGCTTTTTACACTTGATTTTCCCACTGCTCTTTGCAGTCCAATTGCACGCCCAATCCCAGGAACATACCGGTATCGGTTTACTGGGCCGCTGGCAATGGATGAACGAACCCGACCGGATCCTGGCTCCCGGTCGAGTCATTACGGGCCCGAAATACAATACCCGGCAACCGGTGTCAACCACTGCGACCCCCACGCTCCTGAGCATGGGAAGCTCTGCAAATATTTTCACCTCGGCTTTTGGTCCGAAGACCAACCTGTTTGCCGAACCGGCGCTGAATACTGTCATGATGGTCTTTCGTTCAGATCCATCTGCCGTATCGGATCCGAACTCGGGCTACCTGCGCTATTCATTTTCGTCAAACGGGGGAGCCAGTTTCAGTTTCAATTCCGGACCCTTGTATGTGCCGGGTACCGGGCGCTCGCAGGCACGCTATCCCCAATGCGCCATTTACAATCCCCCGGGCAACACCTTGCCCAGCGCAAGCTATGCGACCTTTTTCGCACCATCACTCACCAACACCGGCAATGGTGGCTGGGGTGGGCATGCCCATGGCGCTCGTTTACTGAACAGCGGTACGGCGATTTCGCTTCAGGAAAGCGATAGTACGTTCCTGATTCCTGACGGAGGAGCGATGAACACCAGCGACAAGACCTTCTGGGTGAGTACCGGTTTGTTCAATCGCATTACAGGGCAATATATCGATACCATCCTGCTTGGAAAGGGCGTATGGAATGCAGGACAATACCAATACACCTACCAAAAAGTATTCGCGCCGATCGGAATCGCACCCGATGGCAAGAAAAAACTGGAAGGAACATCCATCGCCTGGGGCAACGGCGGTGTGGGTTACTTCGCTTTGCTCTGCCATGAGTCGTTTAATGCTGTTCCACAGTTGAACCTGTACCCGATTGTTTTTAAGACCAACGACAATGGTGTGACCTGGGAAAAAGTCGCATCACTTGATCTGAACAGTTTCGGCAGCTATTTCCAAACGGCGGCCAATTACACCATGGGCTTCGACTTCGATCTGATTGTCGATGCCAACAACAACCTGCACATTGTCGGGGCAATCGGGCAGGTCGGTTCTCAACCCTTCACCATCAGCACAGTGACGGGGACATGGGGTATGTTCGACCTCTACACCAACGATGGTGGAGAAAACTGGCTTGGACAGGTCCTGGGGCTACCGAAATCCTTCCGAGGAGAATGGACCGACGCGACAGTATTATTTGAAGATAACCGCCCGCAGGCATCGCGTTCTGCAGATGGAACGAAACTGTTTTTCACCTGGTTCGACACCGACCCCCTTGTGTACTCTACGCCACAGAATATTTTCCCGGATGTGATTGTGACCGGATTGAACCTGAGCAACGGATTGTGGAAGACTCCTGAAAACCTCACCGACAGCAGCATTGCCGCCGGGTTATGTACCTTCGGAAACGTTTCACCATTCACCCTGCTAAACGCAAGCACGGGATGCCATAAGATTCCGGTTTCGTTTTCGCAACTAATGGGCTCCTTCAACGATCCTGTCGATCACTATTATATTGGAGATCTTGAAGTCTGCAACTCATCATTCACACAGCCCGGCTCACCCATATCGCTCGTGAATTTCAGTAACTGGGCGGGCGTCATCATCGGTGATAGTTCGGTGTGCGAAGCAACCACAAAAAGCTACTCCATCGATCCGTTGATCGGTGCCACACAATACACATGGACCGTTCCACCCGGAACTACGATCCTGACCGGACAGGGCGATACGACCATTACGGTGCGGTTCGGCCCGAATAGTGGAATCATCTCTGTAGTGGCATCCGACAACCTGAATAGCCTTGGTAGTTCTGTTTTCCCTGTTACGGTAAAACCGGTAAGTATTGCTGTTAGTTCTTCAAATTCTGCTATCTGTCCTAACGGCGGCAGGAGCACCCTTACAGCATCCGGGGGAGCCACCTACAATTGGAGTCCTGTTACAGGCCTCACCAGCTCGACCGGATCCATCGTTACCGCGGCTCCGACTACAACCACTACCTATACCGTTACCGGTACTGCAGCCAATGGCTGTTCGCGCACAGCCTCTGTCACCATTACAGCCTTACCATTGCCTGCAGTTACTGCCAGCGCAACGGGGCCCTTGAGTTTCTGTGCTGGCGACAGTGTGTTCATCCGCGGAGTTTCGGCCACAGCGATTTCCTACCAGTGGCGGCGCAACGGAACAAACATCCTTGGGCAGACGGACAGCACCATTGTGGTGAAAACAACCGGAAATTACCGGGTGGTTGTAACGAATTCCTTCGGATGTACTGCACAATCGGCAGCCTTGTCCGTTGTTGTCAGTCCGTTACCTGCAGTCGGTTTCACGGCTACCCCAGGCACGAGCATTTGCACACTCGATTCGGTGCGCTTGAACGGAACCGGTGCGCTGACGTATTCCTGGACTGGTGGCATCGGCAATGACACTGCATTTTTCCTTCAGCCTGGTACTGCTACCTATATTGTGACCGGAACCGACATCAACGGATGTACGAACAAGGATACAGCCGAAATCACGGTAGCGGCTATCCCCCAATTGTCGGTGAGCGGAAACCAGGTCATCTGTTTAAATGATACCGCAAGTATCACAGCTTCAGGAGCCAACAGCTATACCTGGAGCCCCTCAACCGGTTTGAACACCAGCTCAGGCGCACAGATCAAAGCGAGTCCAACTTCCAGCACCACCTACACCCTCGTCGGATTCAACGGGTGCACGAATAGTATCAGCGTGGCCATTACAGTAAATCCCTTGCCACCGGTTAACAGTAGCCCTGCTGTATCAATCTGCGCAGGAAAATCAACAACCCTATCAGCCTCCGGTGCCTTATCCTATTCCTGGTCGCCGGTTACCGGCTTAACCAACAGCACAGCAGGAACCACCTCGGCAAGTCCGGCAAGCACCACACAATACACGGTTACAGGAACAGATGCCAACGGATGCAAATCAACCGCCAATACGACTGTCACAGTTAACGTACTGCCCGCTGTCGGCTATTCCGCTATTCCCGGGAATGAGATCTGCGGACCTGGCAACATCACACTCAACGGTACGGGAGCGCAAACCTATGTGTGGTCGGGGGGTATAACAAATGGTCAAACACTGGCTGTCTCGTCCAATGCCACCTATACAGTAACCGGAACCGGTGCGAATGGATGTACGAACACGGCTACAGTACCCCTAGCGGTGAATGCATTGCCAATACTGGGTATACAAGGTCAAACCGAAATTTGTGCCGGAGATAGCACGACACTTACCGCATCGGGTGCTACGAGTTATACTTGGAGTCCGGCTACAGGAATCAATACGACAACCGGGTCCATTGTCAAACTTTCACCTGCATCGAATACGACCTACACGCTGGTCGGATTTAATGGTTGTGTGGACTCCACGCAGGTCACCGTTGTGGTACGCCAACGACCTAACGTTAGCGGAGGCACCAACAAATCGGTGTGTCCGGGATTCAGTGCCACATTAACCGCAACGGGAGCGTCCACCTATGTTTGGTCTCCTGCTTCAGGACTCAATTCCACAACGGGGGCATCCGTCATTTCAAGTCCGGATTCAACCACACTATACTCCGTAATCGGTACCGATGTGAACGGATGTTTGGATACAGCTCAAGTCACTGTCACTGTCAAGCCATTGCCCAACATCAGTTATAGCGCAAGCCCCTCCAGTGAATTGTGCGGAAGCGGCCTGGTGACGCTCAGCGGAACGGGAGGAACAACCTATGTTTGGTCGGGGGGTGTCACAAATGGACAGCCCTTTACAGTGAACAGCAGCGGAAGTTATACGGTAACCGGAACAGGGAGCAACGGATGTACCAACACAGCCACAGCGGCCATTGCTGTGAATTCCCTACCTGTAGTGAACGTAACCGGAGTGAACACCTTGTGTGCTGGAAACAGCACAACGCTGGCTGCAAGCGGTGCGACAAGTTATACCTGGAGTCCAAGCACCGGACTGAACACCAGTACGGGCGAAACGGTCATCGCTACACCTACAACAACGACCACCTATACCGTTGTAGGAAATAACGGATGCCTCGACACCGCCCAATACACGGTGACGGTGAACTCCCTACCCAACGTGAGTGCCGGAGCCAATTCCAATTTGTGTCTCGGTAAAAGCAGGACCTTAACAGCAACAGGAGCATCGACCTACACCTGGAGCCCCCTGACCGGACTGAGCGCCGGAACCGGAACGAGTGTTGTTGCCACACCCGACACAACCACAACATATACAGTGACGGGGACCGATCTGAACGGTTGTTCCAAAACTGCCACCGTGCGCATCACCATACTGGCACTTCCGGAAGTGGATGCCACCATCACCGGCGATACGATTTTCTGCAGAGGGGGAAATACCGCACTTTCGGCTAGTGGTGCCGTTAGTTATCTCTGGACTCCAAACGTGGCGCTCAACGGGAATACCACCGCTGTGGTGACGGCAAGTCCGACAAGCACTACGGTATACACCGTACGCGGAACCGGTAGCAACGGATGCACACGCACAGACTCCGTGACGGTGAATGTATGGCAACTGCCCGTGGTAAGCGGTGGCGCCAATACATCTATCTGCATCGGCGGTAATACGAGCCTCAATGCCAGTGGCGCCTCATCGTACTCCTGGTCGCCCGGAACCGGACTCAGTACCGTGCTGGGGCCTGTTGTAAACGCCTCGCCGATCAGCACTCAAACTTATACAGTGACAGGCACGGATCTGAACGGCTGTATCGATACTGCTATTGTAACCGTGACAGTGAACACCTTGCCGACACTGAGTAACAGCGGAAGTGCGACAATCTGTATCGGATCCTCCACGAATTTGAGTGTATCCGGAGCTACTACATACCAATGGTCGCCGAGCAGCGGACTGAGCGCAGCCAGCGGATCAAGTGTCAGCGCCTCGCCCGCAGTGACAACAACCTACACGATTACCGGAACGAACGTTAATGGTTGCGTTAATAGCGATTCGATTACCGTATATGTCAACCCACTGCCCGTCATTAGTACACGATCTGATACGGCTATTTGCTCGTCCAACAGCATCATACTCACGGCAAGTGGTGGTATCAGTTACTCCTGGTCTCCCGCTACAGGCCTCGGGAATACCACCGGGACATCGGTGCAGGCTACACCAAGTGCAACAACCAGCTACATCGTTACCGGGACCAACCTGAACGGATGCATCAATCGTGATACAGTGACCATCACAGTGAATACATCACCGGTCATCGTAGCCAGCAGTAACACCAGCATTTGCCTCGGAGATAGTGCCATACTCACTGCAAGCGGAGCTCCAAGCCTGATCTGGACACCCCCCTCCGGCTTATCTTCAACCAACGGTAGTCCTGTAAAGGCATCACCGGC
>JBJTJB010000648.1:0-1026 GCA_046095245.1 Bacteroidota bacterium
TAACGTACTTGATTTGACGGATGAATCAGTGAATGAAATCCTGAATAGTGCAGACAATCGTGCTGTAAATCCGATTTACGAAAAAGGACGCGGACCTATCAATGTATCTGTGTATGATCCGATCAAGTTGCAGGGCGGAGGCTTTAAGGTGCAGTTTAATGGTATTGCCGGCGACTCGCGTTATTTCGTGTATGACAATGCATCGAGCGCATTGGTTGATAGCAGTCTGTTCACTCTGGATACACCCTATGAGCAATTGCTCGAAGCCAACAAAATCGCATTCAACATTTCCAAAGTGAATGGCAAGGAACCTGGCGATGGTGCTCCGGGTAATGGATTCCTGGAGGCCACTCAGGAGTTCAGTATCCCTGGTAAAAACTGGCTTACGGGTGTTTCTGATGCAGATGGATCAACAACCCGGGATTGGATTCTTGCTGGATCTGAATCAACCGATTATTCTGTTGGAACGACACCAGTTGACCCAGATGCGGTTTATGAAACCCTGCTTGGAGGAACATGGGCACCGTTCCGACTTGCTGCCCGGAACTTTGTCGGCGCTCCGAAGTTGAACAATGCTCCTTTGGATGCTGTAATCAAGTTCACCTCAATTGCCAGTGTGGACCTTGTGATCACCGGTGATAAGAACAAATGGACTCGTTCCGTTGTAGTTGAAATCGGTGAGGACACCATGCCGAACATTGGTGCAGCCAAGAAATTCGACAAGCGTAAATCGCCATCAGTTGACAAGAATGGTCAAGCGGGTGATGGTGTAATCAGCACGGACCCGAACGATGCCGATTTTGTTTCCTCAACAGGCATGGGTTGGTTCCCGGGCTATGCCATCAATGTTGAAACAGGTGATCGTTTGAATATCGCCTTCGGTGAAAACTCTTCACTAGTTGGTGAAAATGGTACCGACATGATTTGGAATCCCACCAGCACCACCGGTACTGACAGCAACGGTCGTTTGTCACTCGGTGGCGGACATTACATTTATGTGTTCAATAAGAACGGTAATCTTGCTAC
>JBJTJB010000649.1:0-1816 GCA_046095245.1 Bacteroidota bacterium
GATGAGTATAAAGGAAATTTCGAGGAGGCACTTTCATGTATCAAAGCAAAAGCTATGGTCATGCCTGGTTCGATGGACTTCGATTGAATGTCGACTCCCGGGTTCTCATTCCAAGGCCCGAAACGGAGGAATTGGTTCAGCGGGCGCACGCAGCGTTACCGGAGGCGAAAATGATTGTTGACCTGTGTTCAGGTAGCGGTTGCATTGCACTCGCCTGCAAACAGCGGATGCCGAGTGCAGAGGTGTTTGCGGTAGAATTGGATTCCGGAGCATTGGAGGTGATTCGCACGAATGCCGATCGCACCGGACTTTCTATTGGACAAATCCAGGCCGATGTGCTTGAAGTGGATGCCGCCTCTCTGCTTCCCGGTGATATCGATTTGCTGATCAGTAATCCGCCTTATGTGCTGCTTGGTGAAGCCAAGGATATGTCTGCTCTTGTACTTGAGCATGAACCACACCTTGCTTTGTTTGTGCCCGATACAGATCCGCTGATTTTTTACCGAAGCATCGCAACCTTGGCAACCCGTATGGCCTCAGGCGGGCAAATCTGGCTCGAAGTAAACCCGCACTACGCTTCAGCCGTTTCGGTTTTATTTCAAGCTCCGGTGTTTTCCAACACCCGTGTGCATGTGGATCTGAGCGGAAAGCAGCGCTTTGTTTCCGTTCACAAATCCTGATCAGGCTGTCTCCAGAGTGAGGATTTGACTGGTGTGATCATCGGTTTTAACTTTATCGATGATGTGCTGGATTTTTCCTTCAGGACTGATTACATAGGTTTTTCGCAGTACTCCCATGTATTTTTTTCCATACATGGATTTTTCTCCCCAGGCTTCGTACTTGCTGCAGATGGTCTGGTCGGTATCCGCCAGTAACGGGAAAGGCAAGGAATACTTGGAAATGAACTTCTGATGACTGCTTGCCGGGTCGGGGCTTACGCCGACTATTGCGTAGCCGTTTTTGATCAGCTCTGCATAGTTGTCCCTGAGGTTGCACGCTTCGGCTGTACATCCCGGTGTATTATCCTTGGGGTAGAAATACAGAATGAGTGTCTTTCCAGCGAAGTCTTTGAGGCTGACTTTGTTCCCGTTTTGATCGAGACCGGTGAATGCAGGTGCTTTAATGCCTGTTTTTAGTGTTGCCATTACCCGTAAACACACAAGTCGGATTTAGGTTTTCACAAAATCGTGCAGGCCTTTTTTCTACTTTTGCCGCTCAATCATTCTACCATGAACGTTCACGAGTACCAGGGAAAAGAAATCTTAAAACGCTACGGCGTAGCCATTCAGGAGGGTCTGGTGGCCGAAACAGCTGAACAGGCCGTTGATGCCGCAAAAAAGTTGAGCGAACAAACCGGCACCCAATGGTGGGTGGTCAAAGCGCAGATACACGCTGGCGGTCGCGGTAAGGGGGGAGGTGTTAAGCTGGCCAAGAGCATCGATGAGGTGCGTGAGAAAGCCGGAAATATCATCGGTATGAACCTGGTTACGCCACAAACGGGCCCGCAGGGTAAAAAGGTGCATAAGGTTCTCATTGCCCAGGATGTTTATTATCCCGGACCCAGTCCTACATCCGAATTTTACATGAGTGTACTGCTGAACCGCACTACAGGCCGCAATATCATCATGTACTCCACAGAAGGCGGTATGGACATCGAAGAAGTGGCAGAAAAAACCCCTGAGCGGATTTTTAAGGAGGAAATTGATCCGGCAGTCGGTCTTCAGGCTTTCCAGGCCAGGAAAATCGCGTTCAATTTGGGCCTGTCAGGAAATGCATTCAAGGAAATGACCCGTTTTGTTGCCGCATTGTACAAGGC
>JBJTJB010000650.1:0-1177 GCA_046095245.1 Bacteroidota bacterium
ATCAATCGGTCTTCATCCTCATCGATCCAAAGCTGATTCATCCGGTTCCCAAAGCCTGGGGTCGTTACGGCTGGACCTTGTTCTACTACGAGCAGCTTAACGAAGAGATCATCCGGGACGCACTGCGTTGCGCCTTTCTGAATATGGCCCCGGTGAAATGGGTGAGGGTGATGGAGGGGTAGGGGGTCTCGCAATCATGGTCTCCGGTTGAAACCAGAGGTTGGCGGGAGTGTTTGTTTTGTTTTCGAGAATCGGATATTGATTCGGATATTTACGTATGAATACGTATATTTTTTCTCGGATGATTGCGTTTTCTACCGTTGAGTGGAATCGGAAATCATACAGCTGCAGGCTAAGTCACCGACGGCTTCAGCCAGTGGACCTTAAGCCTACCGTCAAGAAATCACTAAGTGAACTTGTCGCGAAGGAACTAATAAACAAAGAGGGTCAGGGGAAGGCTACCGGGTATTATGTGGGGTGAGGGTAATGGTGGGGGATACTCGTTTTTGAAATCCGTTTTAACCGTATACCGATGCGGCATGGTATTTAATCACGAATCCGATATCAATTCGTATATATGTGCATGAATATGATTAAGTAACCCCATGAAACCCGATCGCGCTCCGGCGCTGGTGTTTGTATTTGTCACGCTGCTGATCGATATCGTCGGATTGGGAATCATATTGCCGGTATTGCCCAAGCTGATCCAGGAGTTGACGGGGACAGGAATGGGAGATGCATCGCGGATCGGAGGATGGATGATGTTCTCTTATGCCTTTATGCAGTTCCTGTTTGCTCCGATCATCGGTGGGTTGAGCGACCGTTATGGTCGCAGACCGATTTTGTTGCTCTCGCTGTTCGGATTCGGGGCCAATTATCTGCTGATGGCCTTGTCCACACACATCGTTTTTCTGTTCGCCGGCCGTATGCTGGCCGGAATCGCCGGGGCGAGTTTCACAACAGCCACTGCCTACATCGCCGATGTGAGTCCGCCCGAAAAGAAAGCACAGAATTTCGGATTGATCGGGATGGCCTTCGGCATCGGATTCATTCTGGGTCCGGTGTTGGGTGGACTCATGGGACAATTAGGCACGCGCTGGCCCTTCTATGCAGCCGCCGCGCTGGGATTCCTCAATACGGCCTTCGGCTACTTCTTTCTGCCGGAGTCGCTGAAGCC
>JBJTJB010000651.1:0-1396 GCA_046095245.1 Bacteroidota bacterium
TGGTGGGGAGGTGAGAACAGGCTTGCAGCGTTCTATCCCGTACCTCCTCGAACCTTGAAGTTCGGGTTGCGTTGGTTGCTTTACAATTAAGGCTAGGGTTTGAATACCCTTTTTGAAAACAACCGGTTGTCAGCTGTAAAACCCTGAACAACGTATGTGCCCATGCATAGTTGACCTGCATCAGTAAATGCGCAATCACCGCAAGACCTTTCCATCACACATCGTCCGGTTGTGTCGAATACCCGTAACGTTTGAGTTGGACTTACGGATTGTATGCAAATCAGGTTGTCCTTTACGTATACATGCACAGGTTCTTGATCCACATTCGAAATACCTGTACTTACCTGAGGACTGATTTTGGTAAAACGCAATTCATCTACTTTGCCGGTTGCCCCCTCTGAATGTATAAACACGGTGTTCCAGCGTGTTATATTGGTTTTTGTAGTGGATAATGAGTCGGCATATAAGGGAAGTCCTGTGGCCAGGCTATTCCAAGTCGGCGCAAAGAGCGGTTGGTATTCCACATCCACGGTTCCGCCGAAGCTTCCGGTAAAGGGGCGGATGGTGATTCGGATACTATGCCAGGCATTGCTGAGGTTGTTCCCAAGCGTATATGCCGTTCCATTGGGGGCGGTAAGTATCTCTCCATTCAGGCTTCCCGAACGGAACGTGAGTGCTTTTTCCAGCACATCTGCTTTCGATGTTTTACCATCATTGTTCAGGTCGGCAGATATGCCGATATCGAGTCCCCAGTAATTTCTGACTACATCGAATTGGAAAACATAGATTGATTGGGAAGGGTCGAATTGGGCGTTTGGGAATAGGGTGTCGAAGGCCCTGGAGGCACTTGCGCCTACGTTTGGCCCTACCTGGTTGAAGAAAATGCCCTTGCCGACATTGGAAAACAAGGTGTCAGCTACTCTCCAGTCAACGCTTGTGCTGAACAAAGTCGTTTGCCAGTTGTCTGTTCCATTCAGGTTGCCATTTGGAAGTGCTTCGAAATCGTACAGGGCTATTGTGGTATCAAATTGCGCTCTGCTTTGCGAGCAGATGAACACAAGAAGAACCCAAAGGGGAACGTAAAGTCGCTTTTGCATTGCTAGGTTAGTTTGTTTTTCCCATGAGGCGGCAAAGATCTATTAGTCTAGCCGAGTAGCCGCATTCGTTGTCGTACCATCCAACCACTTTTACGATATAGCCGTGGTCTAATACGGAGGTTAGCTGGGAATCAAAAATACAACTACGGTCATTCCCGATAATATCGGTTGAAACAATCGGATCCTCGGTGTATTCAAGAATCCCTTTCAGCTTTCCATTGGCTGCATCCCGGAACATACGGTTGATGCCTTCCACATCGGCCTTGCTTCTAACGTGGCAGGTGATGTCGGTCATGGAG
>JBJTJB010000652.1:0-1327 GCA_046095245.1 Bacteroidota bacterium
TCATTTGAAATGCCCAAAATTGAAGGGATGCAAACTGCACATCCGAAGCTAATTGCATTTCGAAATTGCTGGTGGTTTATTGCACCGAGATTTTAGTCGTAGTTCCGCCAAGTGAATCCAAAACCTGCACATAATAAACACCCTTTTCAAGATCAGTGATATCAAACTTCTCCGTTGTGAATCCAACCGGAGCATTGACTCGTTTATCCAAGACCAACTTGCCCAGCGAATCAAAGATTCTTACTTGATAACTATTGCCTTGAGATCCTACCAACTGCAACACCAATTGACCGTGATTGTTGTTAAAGACAGATACCGTTCCGCTTTTTGAATCGCATCGAACCGAAATCGTTTTCAATCGTTCTGTAGTGCCATCAAAATCTGTTTGGGTGAGGCGATAATATTGAATGCCCGCCGGAGCAGTATGGTCGAGGAAGGAGTACTTGTTCGATTGACTGGTCGTACCTGAGCCAGGTACAATCCCGACAGGCTCAAACATGACACCATCATTGCTTCGCTCAACAAGAAAGAAATCATTGTTCTGTTCAGTGGCAGTGGCCCAGGATAGCTCCGTACCTCCCTGCGGATGACACTCTGCATTGAATGTGAGTAGTTCAACAGGAAGCGGATTGAATGGGAGAAGTCCGATGGATGAAAGGGTAAACGGACCGAACTGAGTTGTTGTGTTTGACTGGATATATCCTGCAGCACCCAAGGCATTAACTGTACCGGCATAGGTCCTCTGGGGAGTACTTGCTGTCCATGTTGGGGGGCAATTTACGTAGCAGTTTGTATTTTCCCATGCACTTCCCGAATACCTGCCGACAGTCAGTGAATCGAATTTGTAAATCACGCTGAACAACGCATCTTCCCAATACAACCGAACCTTCGTGGAGGAACCATCGACTACCGTTTTGTTTAGCACCCAGTGCTCTCGTTTACTGACATGGTCGAGTACAGTTATAGGCGCGGGAGCCATTGTAGAAGTATTCGAAAATGGCAAGGCGACATATCGTGCCTCAAATTCCGTGGTGACCGGCAAATTACTGGCTGTAGGCGCCAGAATACCAATTCTTGACCATCGCCCTAAATTGCCGGTTGGAAAATTGAAGTCCGTTGAACCCTGGCGACGGATAAAACCATCAACATAGCTTAACTGGGAACCCCCATCTGGGGTCACAACAGCGGAGCTCTGAGCACGAATCCAAGGTGCAGCACCGGCGAAGAAAGAGGTGCGCACAACACCCCTTACCAAATCCAGATTACCTGAAACATCTGTTGTTGAGGTGAGGTTGACAATATCAGCCGGGGTGGCCTTGTTAATGAT
>JBJTJB010000653.1:0-1991 GCA_046095245.1 Bacteroidota bacterium
CCTACACGATTCCAGCAACAATCGGAACCATACCGGTTGACCTGAGCAACCTTGAAATCCTGGCTTTCGTGGCAGAAACCTCCAACAAAATCATTAATGTGAACGAGGTTCCCATCACATTCAGTGGATTCACTACGGTAAACAACGCACAACTGGTTTCCATCAACAGCATCGAAGATGTTTGCGTTGGTTCCATCGAACCCAAGTTCCGTTTGAGCAATCAGGGGAGTTCGCCCATCACAGCGGCTACGATCAGCTATGCCGTTAACGGAGGAACACCGTCTGTTTACAACTGGAGCGGCAACCTCAATCCGCTCGGAACTACCGATGTAACGCTGCCTTTGACGACTTTCACCGTTAGCCCCAGCAACACACTCGACATCTCTGTGGTTGACGTAAACGGTGGCAACGACGACGATCCCAGCAACAATGCATCGAACACCACCTTTGCTGCAACGACTTCCAACAGCCCCACGGTAAACCTGACACTCAACCTGACTCAGGACCGTTACGGCTCTGAAATCACCTGGGAGTTCCTTGATGGTAGCGGAAACACCCTCGCTAACGGTGGACCTTACGCCGACCTCCCTGCAAACGGAACGCTTCTCAACGTTGAAAACGTTGTAGTACCTGCCACCGGATGCTATCGTTTCGTCATTTACGATTCGTATGGCGACGGAATCAACTCGGGATATGGCGTTGGAAGTGTAAACATCAAGGATGGCTACGGTAACACCATTTACTCCAACAACGGAACCTACACCTCTCAGGCTTCCCGCAACTTTGAAGTAAGCGGAAACACCAACACCACTGCGCTCCAGGAGAACATCCACCTGGCTTCCATGAACCTCTTCCCGAATCCTGCAGCCGCTGAAAGCCGCCTTGGCTTTGAACTGCGCAGCACACAGGAAGTAGCTGTTCGTGTCATCAATGCACTCGGACAGACCATCAGCAATACAAGCCTCGGACGACTCTCCTCCGGAAACCACCAGCACCTGTTGGATGTGAGCGCACTTTCTGCCGGACTTTACACGGTAGAACTTCGCACCGGTGACCGCACCAGCTCGCTCCGCCTGACGGTTGGACAATAACCACAACACGCATATGTTTTGCAAAGGCCGCCCCAACAGGCGGCCTTTGTTTTTGATGATGAACAGATGAACAAACCTGAGGCGGAAACACGCCCGTTGCTGGTCTTTCGTTACCTTTGAAGTGAACACACTATCGCATGAAACATCTTCTCGCTATCGTAATTGCAGCCCTTTCTTTCAATCTCTCCTTTGCTCAGGACGCCGTAAAGCGCGATGTACCCGGAATCACTATCAAAGACCTGGACGGAAAACCGTTTAGCACCGAGCGTTTGCTGGGAAGTGGTAAGCCCGTTATCATTGACTTTTGGGCCACCTGGTGCAAACCCTGCGTGGCTTCACTCAACGGCATGAACGATGTGTACCAGCAATGGAAGGAAGAAACAGGCGTCAGCATTTATGCCATATCCATTGATGATTCGCGTACCATGCCTTCGGTGGCTCCGTTTGTTGCCGGTAAGGGCTGGGAATTTGATGTGTTGCTGGATCCCAATTCGGATTTCCGCCGAGCGATGAATGTGAACAACGTGCCCCACACCTTTTTGGTTGATGGCAACGGAAAAATCGTCATGCAACGAAACACCTATACGCCGGGCGATGAGGATAAAATGTACGAGGAGCTGATAAAACTCACGCAAAAATAAGCGGGCACATTCCGCAACAGAAGGCCTCAGACCGAGGCCTTTTTTTATGGACTCCATTGGAGAAATTACCCTACCTTAGGGCTCCCATTCCCGAATCCATCTTATGAAAACATTTCGGAGCCTGCTGGTGCTGGCCCTGGCACTAACCTCCGCATCGGTGATTGCGCAAAATCCGATTCAGAACGGAACCTTCTCCGGTTACTTTGAAACCAACGGACAGTATTACCGCTCCGACTCCAGCATCAAGGCTGTAGATGTC
>JBJTJB010000654.1:0-5215 GCA_046095245.1 Bacteroidota bacterium
TACTCAGGCCGAGCACCGCCAGTCCGGCAACACCCAATCCCATCACCAGACCGCCTGAGAACGAAACGTTCAGCGCTTTGGATAGCGAAGTGCGTGCTGCTTGCGTGGTGCGCACGTTCGCCTTGGTGGCGATGCGCATGCCGATGAAACCGGCCAATGCACTGAAAATGCATCCCACAATGAACGAGACTACAATCAGCTCGTGTGAGGATTCGACCAGCTGGCTGAGGATTCCCAGGCCGATGCTGGCAATGACCATGAAAATGGCAAGAATCCGGTATTCGGATTTGAGGAAGGCCATGGCGCCTTCGGCAATGGATTTGGCTATGCCTTGCATTTTGGCATCGCCTGCATCCTGGCTGTTTACCCAGCGAGCCTTAACGAACATGTAGGCCAGTCCAAGAAGACCCATCGCCGGTACCACGTACACGAAATTTTCCATAGGGGTTTTATTAGGGCCTGCGAAGGTAGCAGTTTTCCGATTAGTGCGCAAGTGTATTGCAAATCAATGTGTTGTAGGTACCCAAATCCTTGACTTACCCCCTTTGCTAAGCGTACCTTTACGGCGTGAAAGCCTTTTGGCTCGTTTTTGCCATTTTCCTTTTCGTCGCACCCGCTGAAGCCAGGAAGCGAAAAACCGCCCAGTACCTGTATGTACCGGTCGATTTCGCTGTGGTCAATGGTTCCTATGAGGATTCCAAGGTGTACCTGCGTAAAGGGGATCGTACGGTCGGATCATTTGATGGCCGCCGGAACCTGACCCTGCGCCTTGAATACAACGGCGAATACCGGATTGATTTTACCAAGCCCGGGTTCATTACAAAGAGTATCATCGTGAACACCACCGTGCCGGAAAAACGCCGCAAGCGTGGATTCGACGAGTACAAGTTCGGCGTGCGGCTTTTCAAACAATACCCCGGAGTGAACGTGGTTATTTTCAATCAGCCCGTGGCCGTAATCACCTACCAGCGTGAAATAGACGACTTTGGTTATTCGACCGATTATACCAAGTCGATTCTTTCAGAGATCGAGCGGGCAGAAGCCTTGCTGGATGTGAAGGCGATGATTGAGCGTGGGTATCCCTACATCGGCATTGAAGATGTAACCGACGATTGGCCCAAAAAAGTTCCGGCCGAGTACGGTGAGTCGGCCTGGGTGCTTCCTGAATGGGGCGTAAGTGAAAAGGATGGGTATGATGGTGGCCGTGAAGTGGCAACCAAAGGAGCCGATGGGAGGGGCCGTGACTGGAAGAAGCGTGAACCCGCATTTGAAATGGAATCGGCCGGGATACGTAGTTTCTCCATGAGCAGCGATGCCCCGTCCGGCGAAATGGCTGTTGTTGGCAACCAGGATATCGCACCAATCACGGTAGTCGTAACTCCCGATCTGATCAAGACCATCGAGGTGGTCAAGGAACTCAACCGAGTCATCACCATCACCGTCATCCAGCGCGGAACACAGGTGCGTGAGCTACGAAAAGTGCGCTATGACTGGGGGGTGACCTATCACTTCATGAACGGGAACAACCCGGTTTCACAGCACCTGTACGAATACCTTATCCAGGAAATGGATACACAGTGAGGTTATTTGCTGAGCCTCACCGCCAACTCGTTGTTCAATTGGGGCGATACATGAACACGCAGGGTGTCGTTGGTCAGGATCAGGCTGTAACCGGCCGCATCGGCCACAAGGTCCTTTACACAATCCATATTGACCATCCAGGCCCGGCTACAGCGATAAAACGCGGTGTGTTTTCTTAATAGGTCCCGAATGTGTTTCATTTCACAATCCAGCGGTAGTTCCTGGTGTTTCCCTTGCTCGAACACGTGCAGCAGCAGGCCGTACTCGTCCTGGCTGATTCCCAACACATGTTCCGGTCTGAAGGTCTGGGGTCCGGATTCTTCCAGCGGAAAAGTGATGGTTCCTTCAGGAGTCACGTCCAGCCGTTGACGCTTGTTCAGCCGTAAGCGAATGCCTTCCGCGTGTTTCAGGTGCCTTCGGTAGCTCAAGGCTTCTGCACCCATGGTCAGTATACCCGCACTTAAAACGAATAAGCCACCGGCCTGTATCCAAAACGGCAGGAGGTCGCCTCTGCCGCGTAGCACATGGAAGGCCGTAAGACCGATGGCCACGAAAAGCATCATGCCACAATTCAGCAATAGCTCCGATCGGATTTTCCAAACAGACTCTCCGTATGCGCTCACCGATTTGCGGTGTATTGTAACCGTTAGTAATATGCCCAGCAGTGCAATCAGAGGCGGGACAATCAGATCAAGGCTATTTCGACCTTCTCCGGTGAACTCGGCCAGGTCCCGAATGCGCATGTGGAGAAAAAGGACCAGGGCCGGAACGGCCAGAGCGATGAATTTGAATGCGGATCCTTCATACACCAGCCGATGCGCCCTCAATGAAAAAAAATCACTCACGCGGTGCATTATTCCAGGTATCGCTCGCGGAAAAACTTGGCATAAGCGGCCATGTCGCGTGTTCGGGTCAATTCCGACAGGTTGTCTTGTGAAATGGCAAAATAACGCACCAGCTGGGGGTCGTAGGAATCCAGTAGGCCGGGCTCTGACAGGATCAATCGGTAATAACCCATTGATTCGTCTTTTGAAGCGAAGGACATCACAGCAATGTATTGGTTGCTCAGATCCATCGCTCCATTACTCACAGTCAGGTTCAGTTCTGGGAAATCGATTTCGTTGAACTTGCGGATATCTTCCATCAGCCCCTGTGCGTCAATGGCTCCTTTGGGATACACAACAACGAAGAAATGCATACTGGCATTGTCGAGTACGAATTTTGCCGATTTGGCAAAGGGGTCAACCAGGTTGTTGGTATCCACAGCAGCCGTATCGAGGTTGGTCTTGCTAATGGATTTTCCATCGATGTAATCGAGCAGTTCTTTGGCGCGAATGCTGACCGAATCCTTTGGGAATTGGCGGATGACTTCTTCCAGATCGAAACGGAAGTCACTCATAGAGCGTGTACGGCCAACGGCAAGTGCTTTCAGGAGGGCGAATTTCGGTGCCAGCTTGTTGTTGGCGGGGAAGCTCTCGTCGGCGTACTGTTTCCGTTCAATCACCTGAGCATATTGCCGGTTGAGGTAGGCTTTGTACGTGTTCTCATAAAATACCTCTAAAACCTCCGATTTACGCTGCATGTCGCGGAAGAAATTCGGATTGAGGATGAGTCGCGCGTAATCCGATTCGGGGTAATTGTTCAGAATGTAATTCTTGTAGTAATCCGCCTTAGCACTATCCTTCAGGATAAGGTAGATCCGGTAAAGGTTGTAATAGGAGGGTTGTTTGTATTTGTTCTCCGGAAAGCGCTTGTCGAGGCTTTCGAAGCTGGAAATACTCTCTTTGTAATTGGACAGCTGTTCTTTGTAGATGATGCCACAGTTGTAATACGCTTCGGTGATACGCGCATTCGATTCTGCAATGGCCTCCGGGCTGGAGGGGAGCATCGACAGGTATGCCGCAGCCCTCGCCTGTGGATCCAGACCGGCAATGGAATCGGCAGCAGCAATTTTTGTTGAGTCAATGGTTTCGGCCGGAGCCTCTGCGCCGTCAGCGCTGAGTTCCTTTTCACTGCGTCGCCAGTTGTCTTCCAGTTTACGATTTCCCCATCGCTTCAGGAATTCGGTTTCACCGAAACTGATGGCCGACTGATTGAAAAAGTACCAGGATCCTGCTGCTGAGTTAGGTTGGTTCAGTGCCCGCGGTTGTGATTGGAGTTCGCGTTCTTCCTGGATTTGTTGTTCTTCCAGACGTTTTTGTGCCTCCTGTTCTTTCTTGAGTCGCTCTTTTTCAGCGTCCTCTGCTTCAATGATTTTCTTCACTGCGGCTTCGCGCTCCGATGCAGACATGCTCACAAGGCGTTGTAAGCTGTCTTCGCTCAGGATGATCTTGAGGTTGGTGACAAGTCGGTCCAAGCTGTTGCGCCTGCTTTGGATGTCGAAGTAATCCGGGTAGTCCTGGGTCAGGTTGGTCAGTGCGCTGTCGTAGTACGCTGCAGCAGGAAGGTACTCGGGTCGTTTCAGGTAGATGTTTCCGAGTTCTAAATAGCTAAGGGCTTTCTGGGTTTGGTTGCTGGCAGACACCTGTATGGAGGTGTTGAGGTATTCCATAGCCAGCGGCTCGTTTTTCTCCTGTTTGGCTACACCTGCCAGGGCGAAGTAAATCTGGTCGCGGAACTCCGCATTGTTTTCGTCCTTGAGCATTTTATTCAATTCGCGCTTCACGGTGTACGCCCCTTCGCTTCCGGTGTCGAAGCAGCGGGCCCGGTTGATGCGCGCATTGAAGGCCATTTCATACGAAGGGTTCAGACGCAACACATTCTGGTAGGCTGCGAAAGCCTGCTGCAGGGAATCGGATTTTTGCTGGATCTGACCCAGGATGAAGTAATACCTTGCCTTGTCGTTCTTATTTCGCGTGTTTGAGGCTGCAAGCTGCAGGCACTCGGCCGCACGGGGCAGGTCTTTTTTGATGAGGTGGTAATGGGCACGTACGGCATAGAAGTGTCCCTTGTAGCGCAAAGGGAAATTCTTGTCGGCCTTGAGGTAGTCGATCAGGTATTCAGCATCCGTCGTCTTTCCCAGTTCCAGATAGGACCGCGTCAGCCAGATCATGGCCTCGGAGCGGATTTCATCGTTTTTGTATTCGGAACTCATGAACTGGAAGGTTTCGATGGCCGTCCAGAAGTCGTGTTTGTAATACTGGCTTTGCACTACCACCAGATAGCATTCCGGTATCCACCGGTTGTGTTCCTTGAGCTGTTTGTCTTTGCGTCCCTTGGCGGTGATGGAATGGCGTGTAATGGCGATCGATGCCTTTTTAATGGCTTCGTCAAAATCGGCGAAGAAGCCTTTAGCCTTGTTCAGGTCGGCGATTTTGAATACGTTGAGAATCCGGTCGTATTTGTCTTCGTGCGCATCGGCGAGCGAGGCAGAGGCCTCCTTCATGCGTTCCCGCGCATTGAAGTAGAAATTGTAGTGGGTAGTGGTTCCGTGGTAACTGCGGCTGAAAAAATTGTTCTTGTTAACGCTGCACGACCACAAACCCGCGCTGAGCAGGGCGAATAGGAGGAGGTGGCGGAGGCGTTTCACAGTGCCGGTGTTCGGGAAATCCGCTCGGTAAACGCAGAAAGTCCCCCGCTGTTGTGCGGTACGCGCAAAGATAACCATCCGCCCCGCACGCACGACCCGTCAAGG
>JBJTJB010000655.1:0-1163 GCA_046095245.1 Bacteroidota bacterium
GGCCATACTGTGCAGCACACCAATCCTGATACTCGACGAGCCGCTATCACATTTGGACCAGCAAGGGATTGAATGGTATCGCAACTTATGCAATGAATTCCTGCACGAAAAGACGGTCATTGTCTGTTCGAACCACTTTCCGGAAGAAAGTTTTTTTTGCAGCCAGGGCATTGAATTGCAAACCAGCTGAATGTAAGATTCAGCGGTAAAGCCCACCCTTTCACGTGTATTTGTTGGCTGCGTGAAGAGGATAATGGCTCCGTACTCCTCTTTGCGGCATCATCAAAAAAGCATGTAAGAAAAAACCGGTTTTTGATTACACGAAGCCTTTGGCGAGCCCTAGTTTGCTGACATAATCAATACCGACAAATCATGTCATTCAAACAACTTCTCTTCGTCGCAGAAGGATTATTCCTTCTCTTCCTGGTCATGAGCATGCTTTTGCTCATGTAAAGGCTCGGCTCAACGGCGGTCCTTATCAACCCGGTCAAGAAAAACATTGAACTCACTTCTGAGCTCATGAAACATGCGCTCAAACTGTTCAAGTTTTTCCCGCTGGGTATTGTGGACCTTGCGTATGCCGCCATCGGGTTCCGGTGACACACCCTCATCCAGCGAACGGATGAGGGTTTCGTGTTTTCGGAAGTCGTTTCGGATTGATTCGAGATGATGCTCTTCGTTCCGGAACTTATCCTCAAACACGTGAACTGTTCCCGATACATCCCGAGCCTTTCCGGATCCCGTGAGGCGTCCCAGGTGATTGCAGAAATGAATGATTTCGTCCTTGTAAAAACGAAGTCGGCCTTGCCACTGTTCGTGCTCCTGCCGCATGTCGGATAGTTGGCGTTTGGTATGCATGGATGTCCGGATGATTGAACTGTCATGAAACACACCTTCTGCACCGGGGAGACTTCGACGAGAGCGCTTGTCCGGCACACTCCCCGCATCGTCACACCCAAATGTAATTGACTGTTTGTTAATTCCAAATGATTGGGGTCAATTCAGGATTAAAAATCGGTTTCCGGGGTTCATTTTCGCCTCCCGGGATCCCTTTTCTTACACCGGTTTACCCCTTGCCCGTGATCAATCACCCTGTGTCCGAACCCACACAAACAGCCGAAACCTTACATCTGTATGAATTCGGAAAACCATGTCCATTCCAC
>JBJTJB010000656.1:0-2654 GCA_046095245.1 Bacteroidota bacterium
AATCCTTCGAGTCCCTGCAACCGGAAATACCAATTGCCCGACAGTTTGATCTGATCGGTATACCAAACCACCATGTCGTTATCACCAGCATCCGAGAAAATCGCCTTGCGACAAGGCAGATTGGCAATAGTACGCGTTTCGTCCACCTTACGGCTCAACACACTGGACTTGGCAGACTGGGACTCCAACTCTTTCCGTGTATTTCGTATAGCCATACGGTTACCCATCAGATCAAGCAATACCAGTACTTCATCACCGCGGATCAATACATCGGATCCCATTCCGGGTCCAAGAGCCATCCGCATCTTCATTTTACCGGGCGCAAACCAGATATGCGCTTCGGTTGGCAACAATGCCTTCTCTTCATCGGACAATCCGGGCGTATCGAAACGGACATCGTAAACGACATGACCCGCCTCACCTTGTCCGAAAACAGGAAATGCAGCTGTTAAAAGACAGAAAACGAAAAACGCGGTTGAAAAACGTGCTGAGACCATGAAAGCAAGGCTAAGATAGGGCTTTTAAAAACGCGCCGTCCCGAAAAGCTGCATTTTTAGTAGGTTTGAAGATTGATTCTCGTCATCAACAATGAATATCATCAAACTGTTTTCCGTTGCCCTGCTGACCCTTACTACTCATACCGTACAGGCTCAGAAAAAAACACTCAAAAACGAAGATATCTGGTCGAGCCGCAAATTGTCTGCGAAAACCATAGGTGGCTTCAGTGCGATGAACGATGGGGAGCATTACAGCCAGGAAGTACCCACCGAAGGAGGGATATCCATCCTCAGGTATGCCTTTAAGACCGGATCAGTAACCGATACCCTGGTCAAACCCGGTATGCTCGTCCGCGGGACAGACACGCTTTCGTTCGACTCCTACAGTTTCAGCCCCGACGAGAAAAAAATACTACTCAGTTCGGAATCGGAAATGATTTACCGGCATTCCAGCAGGGAACACTACGATGTGCTTGATCTGAATAAGCGCACACTATCACGTATTACCTCAGGCGGAAAGGCGATGTACGCCACGTTCTCGCCGGAAGCGGGTAAAATCGCGTTTGTCCGTGAAAACAACCTTTATTATGTAGACCTATCAACCGGCAAAGAATTCACTGTCACAACCGACGGGAAGAAAAACAACGTCATCAATGGCGCTGTTGATTGGGTGTATGAAGAGGAATTCAGTATGGATGTCGGTTTTGCCTGGTCCGCCGATGGGAAACATCTGGCTTTTTACCGGTTTGACGAATCGGCTGTAAAAGAATTCAACCTGACCACGTACGGTGGGCTGTACCCGAAGGAGGAAAGCTACAAGTACCCGAAAGCGGGAGAGGAAAACTCCAAAGTTGAAATTCGCGTCTATAGCCTGGAGAGTGGTAAGACCACCACAATCGCGTCCACCGACAAAAACTGGGAATATCTGCCAAGGATCAAATGGACTCCCCTTCCCGGCGTTCTTGGATTTCAGCGTTGCAATAGGAACCAGAATATCCTTGAGCTTGTCCATTGTGATGTCAGGCAAAACAACCAGCAGGTCATTATTCACGAAGAGAACTCCAGTTTCATTGAAGTAACCGACGACCTGACTTACCTGAAAGGCGGAAAGCAATTCATCTGGACTTCGACCCGTAGCGGTTACAATCACATCTACCAATACCCGATGGATGGAAAGAATGCCCTACAGATTACGAAAGGGGATTATGATGTGACCCGGTTCTACGGATACGATGAGAAAAGCGGTTTCTATTATTACCAAAGTGCGGAACGAAGCCCGCTTGAGCGGCATGTGTACTCGATCAATGCGAAGGGTAAGAAAACACTGCTGACACCGGCGTCCGGCATTCACAACGTTGAATTCAGCGCAGGCTTGCGTTATTTCGCAGCTACACACTCCAGTTTTGGAACTCCTTACGCTTGCAGTCTGCACGACAGGACCGGGAATAAAATCCGCACCCTGGAGGATAATGCCACATTGCGGGAACAGCTTGCTTCCTTTGCACTCGGAGCACTCGACACCTTGAGTTTCCTGACAGCCGACGGTGTACGTCTTTATGGGTGGAGAATCGTACCGCCCGACTTCGATCCGTCGAAATCCTATCCGGTGCTGATGCATGTGTACGGTGGACCCGGTGTTCAAACGGTGACAAACGATTGGGATGGCCCGAACTACCTGTGGCACCAGTTGCTGGCCCAAAGAGGGATTGTTGTTGTTAGCTTCGACAACCGAGGCACTCCCGGCAGAGGTCTTGAGTTTGCCAATTGCATCCATGGCGATATGGGAGGTCCTGAGCTACGGGATCAGTTGGAAGTGGTGCGATTCCTCAAATCAAAAAACTGGGTTGATGCGCAGCGTATCGCCGTTTGGGGCTGGAGTTTCGGAGGCTATATGACTTCGTTGCTGATGACACGGGGCGAAGGTGTATTTAAAGCAGGTATTGCCGTTGCACCTGTCACAACGTGGAGGTATTATGATTCGATTTACACGGAACGTTACCTCAAAACACCTCAGGAAAATCCAACAGGCTACGACGAAAATTCACCCATCCGGTACGCAAAAGACCTGAAAGGTGCCTTTCTGTTGGTGCATGGCTCAACGGACGACAATGTACATATGCAGAATACCATGGACTTCACGGCGGAACTGGTCAAGGC
>JBJTJB010000657.1:0-1394 GCA_046095245.1 Bacteroidota bacterium
CTGTAAAACAGCCTGCGATTGCGCATCCGTGTGCATGAGGAACAATGCGAAGAGCATCAATGAAATTGCTCTGAACATTTCCCGAGGAGTGGAGTAGAATCGGTTCATGCGGTTGGTGTGTGTAAGGTTTTTCAATGGTTGTGTCAATACACAATGGCAACAAGCCCAAACAGCGAATCCTGATTGATGACTTATTACCTAAGTGTTGACCAAATATAAGACTTTCATCACGTTCTACGCAATAGGTGCATAACCTGACGATTATATGACGAATAAAATTTTTAAATAACTGTTTTTCAATGCTTTAAATTTGAAATTGGGGTCGGCACTGGTTGTCGATGCGGGTAAACCACAAGATTACATTTGCAAACGATCGATTTTCGTGGGTGAATTCACTCGATTACTTTCGGGGTGATCTGAACATGAATATGTGGGCTACACCAGGTGAACACCATGAAGAGTTAACACACAGGCTACTGGAAACCGCATCGGCTTCCGGGCGTTTCTGCGTTTTGGGAGGTAATCATCAATCGGTTGATAATGCGGCCAATAAGCCGTTTTTGTGCGGCTGGGGTATGCTTGATTCGATAGAAATCAACCAGAGGGCTGACCTTGAACACCTGAATCATTTCCTGGAGAAATACATGGGTAAATGGATTTTCGGGCATTGCTGCTATGAAACCGGATTTTTACTTGAGCCCCATTTTGAGTCCGTGGCGCCCAAGGCTGATGGGTTCAGTACAGCGTCATTTTTTTTACCCCGCTACGTCGCCGAACCGACCGCAACCGGCTATCGTATCTGGGACCAAACGCAGGACAAAGACCTCGATCCCGAAGCGGTATTATCCAAGGCAAAAAGGTCGAGCCCTTCACCTAGGCCGGTGGACATGCACGACCCGCCGGATAAATCGGCATACATCGAGACAGTACAACACCTGATACACCACCTGAACCGGGGAGACATCTACGAGATCAATTACTGTATTCCCTTTCGTTCATCCGGTCGCCTCGAAAACCCCTTGCAAACCTGGATCAAACTCCATAACCGGCAGCAAACACCCTTCGGAGCCTTGTACAGGGAAGGAAAGAACTGGTTGTTGTGCGGTAGTCCCGAGCGCTTCATGCGCAAAGACGGGATGAGGCTAAAATCGGAACCCATCAAAGGGACTGCTCCACGCGGGGCCACACCGGAGCAAGACGCACTGAATCGGGAGGCCTTAAGGCAATCTGAAAAAGAACGTGCTGAGAACGTGATGATCGTGGACCTCGTCCGTAACGATCTGGGCCGTATCGCTGAGACGGGAAGTGTGCACGTTGATGAGTTATGCGGCATCTATTCTTTTCCCGGTGTACACCAGATGATATCGACTGTTTCGGGAACATTACGGCCCGAA
>JBJTJB010000658.1:0-6510 GCA_046095245.1 Bacteroidota bacterium
CCTGAAACTCGCTTCGTCTCCGAGGAAGCCTCCGGAAATAAGCAGGTTTACAACTTCATCAAACGATGAGCCTGTAGGAATGCAAACATGCGTTTTGTCACCATGCGTTGAAACATTCGATTTGAATATAGCATCGTACGAGTGCAAACCCAGCCAGCCTAAAATCAAGGTGGCCACAGCTGCAAAGACCAACCAGACCCTGCCCTTCCCTTTTTTCTTCTTGGCTGTCGATGTTGTCATGTCCAATTAATTCGACCGCACTTGTTGAAGCGCCGCTTTGGCTTGTTGGTTATCGGGGCTTATCCGAATCACGTTTGTCAAGGATTTTATTGCAGCAGCCTTGTTTCCGCTTGAAAGGTAGAGCGAAGCAAGATTCATATATGCCAAAGCATAATCTGGATCGAGGCGTATCGCATTTTCGAGCAAAGGCCTGGCATCTTCTTTTCGCCCCTGCGTAAAACGCAAATACCCAAGATTGCAGTATCCTGGAGCAAATGTCGGATGCTCGTCTACCAACGATGAAAAGCACCGTTCAGCTTCGCTCAAGCGACCTGAACTCGCATAGGCAGAACCAAGTTTATTGATGAATTCCGGCACCAATGGGGCCAGGGATTTTGCCTTTTCGAACCACCGTATGGCCTCGATTGCTTGTGGTTTCAAGCCGGAGTTCACTTGAAAAGCCTCGGCAATCCGATAGGCCGTCCATGCATCCCGGTTTTCAGGTTCTAC
This sequence comes from Bacteroidota bacterium, assembly GCA_046095245.1. GTDB lineage: Bacteria > Bacteroidota > Bacteroidia > AKYH767-A > OLB10 > JAJTFW01. Next base: position 730 of record JBJTJB010000658.1, read on the forward strand.
CTTGTCCAACAGCCCAAACAAGGCGGCATCGGCCGTTACAAGGTTACGAATCCGAGCATAATCCTTCCGTAAGTAGGCCACCCGTATCATGAGGCAAACGACTTCTTTTGTCAACTTGCATTTTTTCAACCTGTATTCTGCGGAATCCAAAAGACCTGCAGGCATATCGAATTTCTCGACATAATTGACAAAAGCCTCTGCTTCGGTAAACGGCGAAACCCGGGCTTCGTGGATGCAGCGGATCCCTTTCAAAATATCAGCTGTTTGCTTGCGCTCAACCTGCTGCTTATGGATACCAATCCGGTGATCATGAATACTTACGTGTGGAATATCTGCCGCACCGTGCAGAGGCATATGACAGCCTGAACAGTTATCCTGTTTATGTAAACGCACAACCTGATCTTCCGTGCATTTCTTCTCTCCAGCACCCTGGTGGCAGTTTCTGCAAACGGCGTTGAACCGTTCAGGCCCGTCCTTTCGAACCGATATATGGGGATTATGGCACGTGATGCAGGTCATTCCGTTCTGGTATGGCTTGAGGCCGGATGAGTTCCCCAGGTTCTTGTTCGATTCCAGAAAGCATGCGCTCATCCTCAAACGTTCTGCATGAGACGCCATGATGTGCTGTTCACCATCATCTTCGTACACAGGCATGAATACATGCATCACATCGGAAAGTTTCATACCCGGTTTGAAGTCGGCGAATGTTTTTCCCGGCTGCAAAACAGCATTGCCCTGAATGTGACAGCGCTGGCACACGTCGAACTGCAGGTCAATTGGCAGTTTTGCCGGGTTCACGATGGAATAGTCGATTGACTTACTGGTGTCAATCAGAATACCCATGGATTTTTCGCGCACATGAATGCTTCCCGGTCCGTGACACCGCTCACAATCAATGCCTCCTTTAACAAGCGCATATTTATTGGAAGACCCGGTGACAAATTCAGGAAGTCCATTGTGGCATGTCATGCATTCTGTACCGATGATCCGGTTGAAACGGGTATTGTTACCCTGTTCAAATCCGGGAGGAAGATCCCATCGTCCCTTTTGTGTGTAATAGGTTAAGGGCGCCTGATACAAATAGCCGTTACTTGACCAAAGGTGTGAGTTTGTGTGCTGTCCTGAACCAACAACATAGTCGATTCGTTCCTCGCGCAAGTGAACGGTATCATTTCCATCCATTCTGAATTCCCGGAAAAACAGGGTATCGCCGCTCCAATACGGATGATAATTCAGGTTTCGGTAAGGATCATGGACTACGGGATGCCCCGAAAAATCAGCTGAACTCTTCTCCCGTGTGGCCTTGCCGAAGGACGACCCCATACCCGTATGGATGTATGTTGAATGCACATTGGAATGACAAGATGCGCAGGTTTCAATGCCGACGTAAAATGCAGAGTCAGTGAGACCGGCATAGCTTGTCCTTGAACGCGCAATCTCTTCCTGACTTTGAGTTTTAATGGACGTACAGGCCCAGTCGGCACCTGCAATCACCACCGAAGCCACAACCGCAAGCCCCTGGTACATGAGCGATTTTCGCCTCAGAAAAATCATGCTACAATCTTCGGGCGTATGAATTGCATGACGGTGACATCATGCCAGCGCGAATCATAAACAATCCACTCTTTTAATGTGCCACAAGACTGAAATCCGACTTTACGGAACAGGCGCAGGCTTGCATCGTTGTTATTGTTGATGTGACAGTACAGCTGATGCAGACTCAATACACCAAAGCAATGACGAACGAGTAAGGAAAGTGCTTCTGTGGCGTACCCCTTTCCTCGTTGTTCTTTATCACCAATTAGAATTCCAATCCCTGCACGTCTGTTCTGAGGGTCGAAATCGAACACATCAACGTATCCGATTGTATTTCCCCGGCCCGGAGTTTCAGTAATGAGCTCAATAGCCAAACGCATCTGCCTTGAATTATAAATATCCTGGGTTGCATTGGCATAGTACTGTTCAAGCGTGTATCGGGAGTATGGCGAAAGCGTTCCGCTTACAGGCCATACTTCCTGGTCGTTCTCATAAATCATCATGAGATCGACATCTTTCGGCTCCAAAGCCCTGAGTAAAACTCCGTTTCCCCTGATCATATGTCTATTGTTCCCTGAAATATCCGCTCGGCAGGTCCGGTGAGTTGAATTTTTCTGAAGCCTTCACCATCCGGCTGGAAATTCACCTGCAATTCTCCGCCCCGTGTATCCAGAATTACATGCTCTGTATTGAACCATCCAAGCCGGAAAGCGACAAGGGCGGCAGCAGTAACTCCGGTGCCGCAACTGAAGGTTTCTTCTTCAACACCACGTTCGTAGGTGCGGATACGAATCCGATCACCGTTCTTTTCAATAAAGTTCACGTTGGTACCAGCGGGTTGATCTCTCCAGGTATTTCTGAAATTCCTACCCAATTGAACCACATCTAAGGAATCCACCCCTTCTACCTGAACAACCAGATGCGGCGAGCCGGTATCCAGAAAATGTCCGGCGGAAACAGGCTCAATCGAGTCCACATGCTTCATCGCAAGAACCACTTTTCCGTCAGGAAGCACAGAGGCCTCGTGTACGCCGTCACTTGCCCTGAACGTTGCTACACTGGTTTTTAAGCCGGAAGTAAGACTGGCATGCCGCACAATGCACCTGCCCCCATTACCACACATACTACCGGGTTCACCATCGCTGTTGAAATACTGCATCAAGAAATCCACCTCACCTTCGGCCGAAGGAACAAACCGCATTAATCCATCGGCGCCGATTCCAAACCTTCGGTCACACCAGATCCGAATGAGTTCTGGACTCAACTCGATATCCGTTTCCCGGCTGTCGAGCAGGATGAAGTCATTCCCTGTTCCCTGGTACTTGTAAAACGGAACCTGCATATGCGTAAAAATAGGCAATTCGGGCAATGCCCCAAAGCACTCAATCGCCCGGTTATGAGGCGTTAAATCAAGGTTAATTTCATAGTGGGTTCACTTTTTGAAAAATAATTTCGTGCTTGAAAACGTATTATTCCCCACAGTTAAAAACCAGAACATGAAATCATACAAGGTGTTTCTATTGATTGCTGTCAGTGTGGCCGGAGGTATGCTGGGAGCCGGATTGATGAACCGCATGAGTCCAGCGGAGAGCGTGACAATGAACAGTCAAGCGCCTGTCCGCAATGTCTCACTGCTGAATACCGCGCCTCCAGCCGATTTCACTACAGCGGCCGAGCTATCAGTAACGGCCGTGGTGCACGTTAAAACCCTGACGAACCGAAGTACGCAAATGGGTGGTCAGTTTTTTGATCCTTTTCAGTTTTTTTGGGGACAACCCGCCCCGCAGCAGGCCCCGCAACAGCAATCGGCAGGCAGTGGAGTGATTATTTCGGATGACGGATACATCGTCACAAACAACCACGTCATCGATCAAGCAGACGAAGTAAGTGTCACCTTGGACAACAAACAGTCTTTTACCGCCAGGGTGATTGGAGCCGACCCCTCAACAGACCTTGCCTTGTTAAAGGTAGAGGGCAAAGGTTTGCCTTTCATGCGCTGGGGAAACTCCGATCAGGTGAAGGTTGGCGAATGGGTTCTTGCTGTTGGAAATCCATTCAACCTCACGTCTACCGTTACTGCAGGAATTGTCAGCGCCAAGGCACGAAACATCAATATCCTACCCTCGCAGCGATTCCCGATTGAATCCTTCATTCAAACCGATGCTGCAGTGAATCCGGGGAATTCGGGGGGGGCTTTGGTCAACGCCGGAGGCGATTTGATCGGAATCAATACCGCCATCGCATCCACCACCGGATCGTATGCAGGATATTCCTTTGCCGTACCTGTAAACATTGTTCGCAAGGTGGTAATGGATTTGATGGAATTCGGAACCGTGCAGCGGGGATTCATCGGGGTTAGTATTCGGGAGCTGGATGCCGATTTTGCAAAGGAAAAATCCATTTCATCCTTAAACGGCGTGTATGTCAACGGCCTGACTGAATCCGGAGCGGCAGCAAGTGCGGGAATTAAAGAAGGAGACGTCATCATTTCCATCAATGGAGCCTCCATAAAATCTTCGCCTGAATTACAAGAGCAGGTAGGACGATATCGACCCGGGGATGAAATTGCAGTCACCATCGCGCGTGGTGGTGAAGAAAAAACCCTGTCGGTCACACTTCGCAACCGTGATGGAGAAACCAGGATCAAGCGAAACGAGGCAGCACAGGTGTTGGGGGCCTCCCTCGAATCCGCAAAGGACTCAGAAATCTCCAGATTGGGTATCCAGCACGGCGTAAAGGTCAAGGAGTTGAACAGCGGCAAGCTGAAAAGTGCCGGACTTCGGGAAGGATTCATCATCACTTACATTGACAACAAAGCGGTAAAATCGCCGCAGGAGGTTTTGGATTACCTGGAGTCGAGGGAGGGTGGGGTACTGATTGAGGGCATTTACCCCAACGGCATGAAAGCCTTCTATGGTTTTGGCATGTAACTTGACAGCGCTCTGAAAAAGAGCCTCAACGCCCATAAAATCGACGGAACAAGCCGATTACTTTTCAACCGGCGGTGCATTTTCGGGGAAAACTTCTTGCCTGAGACTTGCAGGAGTCGGGATGATTTGCGAACTTCCGCAAACCTAAACCTGACCAAAATCATGCGCCAGTTGAAAATTACGCGCTCCATCACGAATCGTGAGAGCGCGTCCCTCGAGAAGTACCTGGCCGACATCAGCAAAGAGCCGATGATTACCGCTGAGGAGGAGGCTCGACTCGCACGTCTAATCAAGGAGGGCGACCAAAATGCCTTGGACAAGCTCACCAAGGCGAATCTGCGCTTTGTGGTGTCTGTTGCGAAACAATATCAAAACCAGGGCCTGAGTCTGTCCGATCTCATTAATGAAGGAAACCTAGGCTTGATCAAGGCCGCCAAACGCTTTGATGAAACCCGAGGCTTCAAGTTCATTTCCTATGCCGTATGGTGGATTCGTCAGAGCATTCTTCAAGCCATAGCGGAGCAAGCCCGCATCGTGAGGCTTCCGATGAACCAGATCGGTTCATTGAGTAAAATCACCAAAGCCTTCAGCATGCTCGAGCAGGAGTTTGAGCGGGAACCTACGGCAGAGGAAGTTGCAGCGGTTACCGAGCTGCCACTGGACAAAGTCAATGATGTAATGAAGGTGTCCTTGAAGCATGTTTCTGTCGATGCACCATTCAGACTTGAAGAAGACTCTACTTTGCTGGATATACTCGAAAACACGGATTCGCCCGGCACAGACGTGCGTCTGATTCAGGAATCCTTGCGCAAAGAGATTGAACGTTCCCTCTGCGGATTGTCGTCCCGTGAGCGCGAAGTGCTTACGCTTTTCTTCGGAATTGGCGACAACCAGCCCTTTACGCTCGAAGAAATCGGGATGAAATTCAACCTGACCCGTGAGCGTGTTCGACAAATCAAGGAAAAAGCCCTTCGGCGCCTGCGCGGCAGAAATATCAATGTCGTTTTGAAGGCCTATCTGGGAGACTAAAACCAAACATCCAACGCAAAAAAAGGGGGACGATTGTCCCCCTTTTCTATTCATGAACCAGCTTATCAATAGTAGGTGAGGCGGATTACATTCGCGAGGTACTTGGCAAAGCGAACCACTTGTCGGCTGTAGCCATACTCATTGTCGTACCACACATACAAAATCATGCTTTTCTTGTCCTTGGAAACGATGGTAGCCGGCGAGTCGACAATGGAGGCACAAGGGTTTCCAATCAGATCAGAGGAAACCAGTTCATTGGAGTATGAATACTGGATCTGCTCTACCA
>JBJTJB010000659.1:0-3672 GCA_046095245.1 Bacteroidota bacterium
ATACCGGCACTGTGGTTGATGTATTTGCCAACGTTTTCGGAGCCGGTTTTCCCTCGAAGCATGTGCCTTCGTTTTCCTGGGGTATTGAACATGGTGTTGATACCACATTTGCTGTGGTCGCCCATAAATAATCCGCAGAACTGCAAACCGGTATCCACGGAGGTGTTGGTGCGGTGGTTCCATACCCGAACAGTCGAGTAGTTGTTCTTGAGATTCGAGTTGTTGGTATCTGCTCCGAGGTTGCACCATTCGCCAACCACACTGTTTCCCAGAAACCCATCGTGTGCCTTGTTCGAGTTGGCCAGCAGGATTGAATTGCTTACTTCCCCTCCCACCTTACAGCCGGGACCAATTGTCGTAGCTCCGTAAATGCGGGTGCCCATTTTCAGCACGGCTTGTTCTCCGAGGGCAAATGGTCCTCGAATCAGCGACCCTTCCATCACTTCGGCACCAGGGGCTATGTAGACAGGACCGGTTTCTGTATTGATTACCGAAGCCTGAACGCGTGCGCCGGGGCCGATGTATAATCCACCATCACCGATGAGCATATTCCCACTGCCGAGCGGCTGCGATGACTCGCCCGTCGTAAGCAGGCTGAAATCCGTGCGAATCTGTTCGTCATTCAATTGAAAGAGGTCCCAGGGATAACGCAACATGCGCACATCTCCTGTGAACAGGACCGATTCAGCCTCTTCATCCGGCACAAGAAACTCCCGTTCCTGCAGCCGTGATGCATCGCACCTGAGTGCCACCAAACGATCTCCCTGAACGATCTGTTGATCGGGGCCGAGTTTCATAATTGCCGCGGCCAATGCATCATCAGGTAGTGTAGATCCGTTGATCAGCAGGCAATCACCATCATCCGGTCGGGAAAAAATGGATGAGAGATAACTGGCGGTTATATATCGGACCGGCTTTTGAAACAAGCACCTGCGCATCCATTTCTCCTCCAGGGTCAGAATACCACAGCGCAACCCCGCAGAGGGGCGTGTCATGAGGAAAGGAAAAAGGTCTTCGCGGAACTGATCGTCGAAGAAGGCGATTTGCATACGTTAAACGTTGATGTCGTGAAATTAGCGGATTGAAGGGTATCCTCCACCCGAAACGTACATTTTCAGACCTTCGCTTATGCCCTTGTTGCGTCGGATCCTTTTGTTGCTGGCGGTTTTTGCCCTGCCCGGGCTGAGTAAAGCCAACCTTGTTTGGACGCCCCAAACACTGGCAGCCTACAGGGCATGCCTGGCGCTTGATGTGGCCGAATGCAACCGACAACTTTCTCTTGAACGCCGAACACACCCCGCAAATAAAATGCTGGTTCTGGTAGAAAGCCAGCGCGATTTTTTGTTGGCCATTGCACAAGAAGATGAAAATGCCATTGAGCGGATTCTACATAAAAGTTCCGATCGCATGCGGACACTTCGCGAGGCCGGAAAAAATAGTCCGTACCAGCGACTTGGTATCGCCGAAATCCATTTTCACACCGCCGTTGTCGCCATTCGTTCGCGAAAGAGTGTGTTTAATGGTACGATAGAATTACGCAAAAGCTTTCTGATGCTGGAAGAAAACAGGAAGTTGTATCCTGATTTTTTGCCGAACCTGAAATTGCTCGGCCTCTTTCATGCAGTATCTGGCACCATTCCCCGCAATTATCAATGGGCTGCATCACTTCTTGGATTTCGGGGAACAATCAACCAGGGTATTGAGGAACTGAATCGGGTGTATAACCAATCCGGGAATCAGCAACAATACAGTTACCTGCGGGAAGAATGCATTGTCCTATTGAGTTACCTCGAAACACGTCTGGCCCGAAAAACGGACTGGGGCCGCATGTTGGATCGTATTGTGCAGCAACAGGATTATACAAACAGACCCTTGCTTGTATTTGCAGCCGCAAGCATCCTCAGTGCGGCCGGAAAGAACGACAGCCTCATCCGCTTACTTGAACCCTTATCACCCGGGCTTGGAAGAAGGATACCCTACCTTCATTATTCACTCGGACTGGCGCGTTTACAAAACCTCGACCCCGGGGCAGCAACAGACTTTACAACCTATTTGAAATTCTATCCGGGCAACGCCTATCGACAGGCTGCCATTCAAAAAATGGCCTGGACGAAGGCCATCGCCGGCGATTTGAGCGGTTATACCGAGACACTGAAAGCACTTCAACCCATTGACCCGGACGACTGCATGACCGATGAGGACAAAGCAGCGGTTTCTGAAGCACAAAAGCGCATTGCACCTCAGCCAGGATTGCTCAAAGCCCGTTTACTGTTCGATGGAGGATACTACACCCGGGCAGCTGAACAGGTTCATCAGATATCGGTGCAAAAGTTAAGCAAGGAACAACAACTCGAACGAAGCTATCGCCTCGCCCGCATCCTGGATAAATCCGGAAACCTACGGGAGGCCATACCACTTTACACGAACGTGTTCAACGAAGGGAAAACCCTACCCTATGTTTACTCGGCCAATGCGGCATTGTCCTTAGGCGAACTGTATGAGCGGAGTGGAAATCCGGAAACGGCACGCTCCTGGTTTGAAAAGACGCTAGAACTACGACACCACGAATACCAGAACTCGATTGACCAAAAGGCAAGAGCCGGGCTGGATAGAGTCCGAAACCGATAAGACAAATGGAAATAACCGAGCCGAGAATCCAGGCCTATTGCGAACAACACAGCAGTCCCGAGTCACCTGCACTGGCCAAACTTAACCGCGACACCCATGCAAAGGTGCTCAACCCGCGTATGCTCAGCGGACATTTACAAGGGAGGTTCCTTTCGGCAATCTCCTGCATGATAAAACCCTACCGGATTTTGGAGATCGGAACCTACACCGGCTATTCTACTTTGTGCCTTGCAGAGGGACTAAACGAAGGCGGACATATCATCAGCATTGAGCAGAACGATGAACTGCAACCGGTGCACCAACGCATTTTTGAAACATGCGGATACGATATCCGCATGTTGTACGGAGATGCAAAACAGCTCCTGACAACAATCGAGGACAGCTTCGACCTTGTTTTCATGGATGCTGACAAATCGGAGTACGATACATACCTAAACCTGATTGAACATGTCATCAAACCGGGAAGCTGGATCGTGGTGGACAATGTGCTTTGGGACGGGCATGTACTGGAACAGGATCAAGACAGGTCGGAGGAAACCCGATCCATTCAACGGTTCAACGAAAAAGTAAGGACCAACCCGGACTTCGAGGTTGTTATGCTGCCGGTCCGAGATGGACTAAGCCTCATCCGACGTTTATAAACCATGTCGATAAATTTTTCTGCAGATGCAACATTTCAAACATGTTCCGTTTAACCTTTACATCACATCGGCATCCAAAACCGAACACCAATAAAGCGACCATGAAAAAATTCCTGATTGTTACCGCCATTTCATTTATTGTGGTGGGCAATGTATGTGCACAAACCAACCCGGGCTCAAAACCCGAGAAAATCCAACAGGATAAAACTCCCGAAGAACGGGCTGCCCAGCAAGCGGGAGTAATGAAAAAACAACTTTCACTGTCCGATGAACAAACCCGACAGGTAAAGGAACTCATCCTGGAGCGCAACCGAAACCATGTGGCCGAGCGCGAAAAAATCAAAACAAATCAGGAAGAGTTCCTGAGCGGTATCGACAAGATCCTGAATGAAGAACAACGGAA
>JBJTJB010000660.1:0-3079 GCA_046095245.1 Bacteroidota bacterium
AACCCAGTGCTTCCACAATTGCAAGCTCGCCCACCAAAGTTGGAGAATACCTGAGTATGGGGATACCCATCAGTTCCAATGCAGGTATCGGCGATACTGACCAGCTTTTCAACCATCCGGAGGCCGGTTCTTTGTGCCGTCAGTTCACCGACGATTCTTATGACAGCTGCATTAGGAATATCATCCATGTAATCAATGCTTATCCCAAGTCGGCTATTCGGGAGCTCGGCAAATCAAAGTTCGACCTGAATATTGGGCTGGAACGCTATCAACGGATTTATAAAAATCTGCTCGATCAGAAATGATGGTAGGGCTCGTTCCGTAAAATGGTCATAGCCCTGTAGACTTGCTCCAGAAAAACTATCCTGACCATTTGGTGTGTAAAGGTCATCCTGGACAAGGAAATTGATTGTTTTGAGCGTTTGCGAATGGAATCATGAAAGCCGTAGGGGCCGCCAATCAGAAAAACCAAGTCGCCACCGCCTGCAGAAAATCGCTTATTGATCCACTCTGCGAATTCCACTGAATCGGGTTCAACTCCATTGTTGTCCAACAAAAAGAGCTGGTCGCCGGATTTCAATACGGCCTCAAAGCGTTTGGCTTCCTCCCCCAAGGTACCTTCCAGTGCATTCAATTCAAAAATTTTTCCGGAAGCCAGCTCGATGTATTCGATTTGTACGTAGCGCTTCAGCCGCTTCAGGTATTCATTTATTCCTGTGGCCACCCAGTCCTCTTTCGTCTTTCCTATAGATATAATTTTGATTTTCAATTATTTATAATTTTGGGTTTATACAATTGTTCAAAACACTCCGACTGGATCTTACTTGTGGACAATGCATTTGTTACTTTAGTTTGCACATACTGAATCAGCCGGTTTGGCATCGGTTTTGCTAACCTATGAAAAAGATGAACGCTAGACTCGCTCCGCTTCTTTCCGTGTTTCTACTGGCTGTCGGATTATCATTCGGAGCGGACTTACTGGATGAGGTTGCCAATGCCCTGAGAAGCGGTGACGCTAAATCGGTCTCCCGATATTTTGGCAGTTCGGTTGACCTTTCAATAGCGAGTCAGGAAGATGTTTACAGCAAAACCCAAGCAGAACAAGTTCTAAAAGATTTCTTCAGTAAAAATCAACCCAGATCTTTCACCATCCTACACAAGGGGGAGTCCAAAGAGGGTGCAAAATACGCCATCGGTCGCCTGCTCACAGCACAAGGAGTCAGTTACAGAACCTATTTTTATGTAAAGGCTCAAGGGAACACACCCGTCATTCAAGAACTGCAATTCATGAAGGAATAACTGGGCTAGCCTATCCAATCCCTATTCCTTTTCCTGACCTTTGCACAATGGACATCAATATAGACCCGTTCATTCGCGAGGCGCTCGCTGAAGACATAGGCAACGGGGATCACACGAGCCTTGCCACAATTCCTGAAAATCAGCAGGGCAATGCCAGTCTTTTTATCAAAGACAGTGGAGTTTTGTGCGGAGCAACCCTTGCCGAACGGATTTTCCATCTTGTCGATCCGAATTTGAAGGTGGAGTTTTTAATAGCAGACGGGTGTCAAATAGCAAAAGGCCAAACAGCTTTTCATGTGCACGGTTCCATTCGGAGTATTCTCATGTCCGAACGCCTTGTGCTTAACTTCATGCAACGAATGAGTGGGATTTCGTCCGAGACGAAGCGTTATGTGGATGCCATTGCTGGAACCACGGCCCGTATCATGGATACCCGTAAAACAACGCCTATGCTTAGGGTATTTGAAAAATACGCTGTTCGGTGTGGTGGCGGACACAACCACCGGTTTGGCCTTTATGACATGATACTGATAAAGGACAATCACATTGATGCCTGCGGTGGTGTCGCAAAAGCATTAGAGGCAGCCCGAGCCTACCTCGATAATGAAAACCTTCAAATCCCAATAGAAGTTGAAACACGGACACTTGCCGATATCGATGAAGCGCTAAATACAGGTATTCCGCACCGCATCATGTTCGATAACTTCTCCCTTGAAATGACAAAAGCCGCTGTTGATCGTGTCAATGGAAAAGTGGAATGTGAGTCCTCCGGCGGCATCACACTTCAAACAGTACGCAGCTATGCAGAAACCGGAGTCGACTGTATTTCTGTAGGAGCGTTGACACACTCCGCCGGAAGCCTGGATTTAAGCCTTAAGATTCTTAAATGATTTTCCGAAAGCGACTGAAAGAACTCTTGCATTACAAACCGGTTTATAAACTGGTTTCAGCAGGAAAACGGGTCGTACTGCCAGGTTTTGATGGTATCCCCTTGTTCGAAGTGATTTCATTTTTCATCAAGAGACTTGAAGAGGGCGAAATTCAAACGCGAGCGCGATCCCTCGCCTTCAGTTTTCTTCTTGCACTATTTCCGGGAATCATTTTCATCTTCACTTTGATACCCTACATTCCCGTTGAATCGTTTCAGGACAGGCTGCTCGAATTGATCCGGAATTTCTTACCAGCAAGTACTTTCGAGTTGGCGCATGAAACCATCGAGGATATCGTCCGGCATCAGCACGGCGGTTTGCTTTCGTTCGGATTTGTATTTGCCTTGTTTGTAACCACCGACGGAGTCATCGCCCACATGAATTGGTTCAATAGAAGTTATCATGGTAAGCGAGAACGGGCCGGCTGGAAACAAAGACTGATCGCATTGGGGATCACCCTGTTTTTATCACTCTTGATTTTTACAGCGATTGGGCTGGGGATATCATCCGAATTTCTTTTCTATTACCTGGAATCCAAAGGCGTACTCGTAAACCTGATGCAGCTTATCTTAATCACTGCCGGAAAATGGGTTATCCTTCTTGCTTTGTGCTTTACAGCCATATCCGTATTGTATTATTTCGGCCCCTCAAAACGAGAACGTATCCGGTTCATATCGGCAGGCTCCTCTCTGGCCACATTGCTGTTCGTGATCACAACTATCGGATTCAACTATTTCATTACCCACTTCGGTCAATACAATAAGCTTTACGGATCAATCGGGACCTTGATCATCATATTGCTCTGGCTCTACATCAATGCTTTAGTACTACTGGTCGGTTACGAGTTAAAC
>JBJTJB010000661.1:0-1280 GCA_046095245.1 Bacteroidota bacterium
AGTGCACCGGTACGCATTCGCGTGGATGAATTGCCCTCGGGCGCGGGACCCGGATTCAGCGGTGCGGTTGGCACATTCAGTTTTGAAGCGAAACTGGACCGCAGCAAGGTGAAGGCCAACGAATCCGTTACACTCAAAATAAAAGTGAGCGGAAACGGAAACCTGAAGCTGGCCGAGTTGCCCGAACCCGAATTACCGGGCGACCTCGAGACCTACGATCCGAAAACATCCGAGCAGTTCAAGGCAGGACCTACAGGAGTGAACGGCAGTAAAACCGCCGAGTACCTCATCATTCCCCGCAACGGAGGTGTTTTTGAAATTCCGGAATTGCGGTTCACTTATTTCGATCCGGGCAAACGCAGTTACATCACGCGCACTGCCGGACCCTTCACGCTCAATGTAGAAGGTCAGGTGAGCGCCGGTGCCAGTATCGGCGGGAATGCAACGACCAAGAACGATGTGCGCCTCATCGGCAGCGATGTGCGGTACATCCACACGGGAGATCCACAACTCCACCGCTCCGAAGGGTCATTCTCGACCTCCGTGCTTTACAAGTCCCTGTTCATTGGCCCCTTTTTGTTGTTGGCCGGCTTGCTTGTTTGGAAACGCGAAGAGCGCAGGCGCGCCGGGAACGCCGATGTGTTCCGCATCCGGAATGCGGGCCATGCAGCCAAGCGCAGGTTGAGCAGCAGCCGCAAATTGCTTGAAAAAGGCCAGGACAATGCCGTGTATGAAGAAATACAACGCGCACTCTGGGGTTACCTCGGCGATCGTTTTTCGATTGAACCCTCACGCCTATCCAAAGAAACCGTACGCGAAACGCTCAACACCAAGGGCATACCCTCCGCATCAACCGAACGCATCCTGTCCACCATCGACAACTGCGATCTTGCACGCTACGCTGGCAGTGTATCCGGCCTCAGTTGCCGTGCGGTGTACGACGAAGCTGAACACTCCATCCGGGAAATCGAATCATGCCTGCACTCCTGAAACAACTCACCTCCCTTTTTCTACTGCTGTTGTTGGCCGGTGGAGCAAGCTCGGCCGGGCTTTCCGAATCGCAGGCCCTTGCGCTGTTTGAGAAAGGCAACGCGGCGTACAAGGCCAAAGACTTCGCTGCTGCCGAACAGGCATACCTTGAATTGATGCAAGCAGGGTATCGATCAAAATACCTGTACTACAACCTGTCGAACGCCGCCTTCAAGCAGGGCAAAACGGGCATGGCCATTCTCAATCTCGAGCGGGCCAAAACACTGGATCCCCTCGACGAGGACATCAAC
>JBJTJB010000662.1:0-2280 GCA_046095245.1 Bacteroidota bacterium
TGCTTGCTACGAGTCTGCTACTTTCAATACCACGACCTGTACTTGGGATGTAACCGGCACGCAGCCTTCACAACCTTCTATCGCTTGCTATGAAACAGCCACGTTCAACGGACAGACTTGCCAGTGGGATGTGACAGGAACTCAGCCGACGCAGCCTTCCATCGCTTGTTATGAGACAGCCTCATTCAACGGACAGACCTGCCAATGGGATGTGACCGGAACTCAGCCCTCACAACCTTCCATTGCTTGTTATGAGACAGCCACATTCAACGGACAGACCTGCCAATGGGATGTAACAGGAACTCAGCCAACACAGCCTTCACTCGCCTGCTATGAGACAGCCACATTCAACGGACAGACTTGCTCTTGGGATGTAACAGGAACTCAGCCAGCGCAGCCTTCCATCGCTTGTTACGAGACTGCCACGTTCAACGGACAGACTTGTCAGTGGGATGTGACCGGATCACCTAACGCTCCGATTGTTACCTCGGCTACGGGATGCGGTAGTTATACCTGGTCTCAGGATGGAAACAGCTACACGGCATCGGGAACCTATACCAGCAGCTCCAACTGCCAGGATTACGTCCTCAACCTGAGCATTACCGCATCCACGGTTTACTATGTTGATAACGATGGTGACGGATATGGTTCCGTTTCTGCGACCACCACAGCTTGCAATGGAGCGCCATCGGGTTATGTTTCACAGTCCGGTGATTGCGACGACAGCGATGCATCCATAAATCCCGGTGCAACGGAAGTGTGCAATAGCATAGACGACAACTGCGATGGTAGCATTGACAATGGACTTGTTTCAACGGCAACTCCGGGTACAATCGGAGGAACCTTGCAGTCCTGCCGTGCCGGGATTGCGGGAACGGCCACGTTCACTGTTTCAGGAATTACCAGCAATACCGGGTTCGCCTGGACTGTACCTGCCGGGTTCAGTATCACGGCGGGTCAGGGAACTACCACGTTATCGGTAAGTTATTCAGCCGGTGCAATTCAGAGTGGAATATCAGGGCAGTTGTGTGCTATATCTACCGATGTGTGTGGGGCAACGGTTTCGTCTTGTGCTCAGGTCGACTATCAGGTTGCCTCTCCCGTTACACCTCCCTCCATCTCTGGCCCTTCGAGGCTTTGTTCAGGTGACGTTGCAACCTATTCAGTGGCATCGGTTGCCCGCGCAAGTGCATATGTATGGAATCTGCCTGCCGGCTTGTCGATTAGCAGTGGGCTGGGCAGCAATGTCATCACGGTTTCGGTCTCGGCCGCCTATGCCGGTGGAATCATTGGTGTGACGGCTTCCAATGCATGTGGCAGCAGCCCGATGAGGACAAAGGCTCTTACAACCAACAATCCGCTTTCACCCGGAACCATTTCGGGGCCCAAGACAGGCTTGTGCAGTGCAGCTAATGTGGTGTATTCCATCACAGCTGTTACGGGTGCAACTTCTTACCTCTGGTCGGTTTCCGGCGGTACGCTTGTCAGCGGACAAGGTAGCACCTCGATTTCGGTGAATTTCGCTGCGTTCAGTTCCGGGTCGATTCAAGTGCAGGCCGTTAATGCCTGCGGATCCAGCTCGGTTCGCTCACTTGCTGTATTTGGCGCACCCGCACGTCCGGGGGCCATTACGGGTCCTGTAGCGGTATGTGTGGGTGATACTGCCAATTACAGCATTGCTACTGTTGATGGAACCGGTCCAGGAGGGTATAACTGGGCGGTCACCTCGGCTGGTAGTATTGTCACTGGTCAGGGGACTAAGAACATCCGCATACGCTGGAATACCGCAGCTTCTTCTCAAACGATTGCGGTAGATGCATCCAATGCCTGTGGCACCAGTGCGAAAAATGCACTCACAGGAATTGTCTCTTCAAACTGTGCCCGGGTCTCGAACAGTGGATTTGCACTAGACTTGGAGCTTTACCCAAATCCGGCACAAGACCGCTCACACTACCGGTTCATCAGCGAAAGCGAGCAGCTGTTCCAGATCCACATCATGGATCTCTCCGGTAAAACGGTCTTGTCACGCGATGGCATGGCTCTGCCCGGATTGAATGAAGGGGAGATTGATCTCGGGGTCCTGCAGAGCGGTATGTACCTGATCCAATTCCAAGTGGGTCAATCGGTATCTACAGAACGACTTATCATTAGTAACTGATACACCCTCAGATAGGATTGAAAAGGCTGCCCAAACGCGGGCAGCCTTTTCTTTTGCCAGAGGTCGGAACACGAATAGCCGGGAGAAAAAATCCCCAGACGACCGCTCATCGGGGGAAGAAC
>JBJTJB010000663.1:0-2565 GCA_046095245.1 Bacteroidota bacterium
AGCGGAAAAGACTCGCAGAAATCGAATCGAAGAAGGCATCCATGTCTGGTGGATCAGTCGCTGCACCCAAGAAACCTTCCAACGACATCAGCACCTACCGATTTGATTTCGACAGGCAATTCATTGCTGAAGGAATCACAACCGATACCATCGTGGAGACGAATCGTACAATCCTGCGTTCAATTGTCAACTCAAGCACGACTAAGGCCACATACATCCGCGTAACAACCGGCTATGGGGTGTTTTATTTCAAGAATAGCCAAAGTATCACCGAGAATATGTACAACCTCGAAATGGAGGGGCACCGTAAGCAAATCGGTAAGTAATATGATCATTGTAGCGGACTCAGGTTCTACTAAGGCCGACTGGCTCATATACGATCATGGTGCAGTTCTTGGGCCGTTTTCAACAATGGGTTTCAACCCTTTGTTTCACGACAGCGATCGTGTGTTTGAAGAATTGTCTTCAAATCAGGAACTGAGAGCCTATCAGCACAAAAAGGGTCAGATTCAGTTCTTCGGAGCAGGGTGTTCGAGTGCATCCATGAACGCAGTGATTGAACAAGGACTGAAACGATTTTTTCAGGAAAGTACAGTACACGTTCACCACGATTTGCTGGCATCCGCATTGGCGACCTGCGGCAAAGAACCTGGAATTGCATGCATTTTGGGAACAGGAAGCAATTCCTGCTGGTTTGATGGTCAAACCGTACACGAAAGGAATTATGGTCTTGGGTATGTGCTGGGCGATGAAGGGAGCGGATCGTATTTCGGGAAAAAACTCTTGACGCTTTTCCTATATGGACGCATGCCGAAGGAAATTTCCGAAGACTTTGCTGCGCGATATGGACTGAATAAAGACTTGATCATCGACCATGTGTACAAGCAAGCACACGCGAATGTTTGGCTGGCCTCTTTCACCCGTTTTTTGACTGCTCACGCAGAGCATGTTTGGATTCGTGAACTGGTACGGAAAGGTCTGGATGATTTTGCAGAATTGTTCATCTGCGATTACCCTCAGTACAGGGAGGTCCCTGTGCACTTCGTCGGATCATTGTCGTTCTTATTCCGGGAACAACTGAATGAAGTGGCATCACAACGCGGTTTTCAAATCGGAAAAGTCATCAAGCAACCCATCGAGGAGCTGATGGATTTCTTTGTACGCGCCGAAAATTCCTGATCGGTATTTCCCTACAGACCTGATGAAACCGCTTCAGGCACGAAAGCACGAACATCGCCACCATGCCGGATGATATCCCGCACAACAGTGGATGAAACCGGCGAGAACTGCGGACTCGACAGGATAAACACAGTTTCAATCAGTTGATCCATGTACCGATTCATGTGTGCGATGGAGCGCTCATACTCGAAGTCGGGCGCAGCACGCAGTCCCCTGAGTATGTATCGGGCACCGATTTCCTTGCAGCATTCCACTGTGAGCCCGGTGTATGAAATGACTTCGATCCTAGGGTCACCTGCAAACGTGCGGCGAATCCAGTCGATTCGGTCCTGAAGGGGAAACATGTATTGCTTGGCCGCATTATTACCGACACCGATCACCACCTTGTCGAAAAGGTGGGCCGACCGCAAGACGATATCAACATGCCCAACGGTCACCGGGTCGAAGCTTCCGGGAAACAGTGCGATGCGTGACATGGTCCTAAAGTACAGAAAAACAATCAGCCGTCGGCTTTCTTAAGTCATCATTTCACAAACGAAAGAAACTGAATGAGACGCTCCCGTATCGCCGGGCTTCGCTAAAGCCCGGTATCGCGGAAAGATCATTCGTACTGGCATGTTCGATGATTAACATACCGTTTGGGCTAAGTAGGGACTTACTGAATACGCGATGCACCAATTCCTCAGCCGGTGTTTCTGCAAAGGGAGGGTCTGCTACCAAAATATCAAAAGGACCTTGTTGTATATCAAGCCAAAAAAGCACATCCGATTTCGATTGAAAAACCCCTTTTGGAGCATTGAATCCGAGCATGGTCTGGCGGATAAACCGAATGCAATCCGGACTGCGGTCAACCGAAACGAGCT
Source organism: Bacteroidota bacterium (assembly GCA_046095245.1). GTDB lineage: Bacteria > Bacteroidota > Bacteroidia > AKYH767-A > OLB10 > JAJTFW01. The sequence goes on from JBJTJB010000663.1 coordinate 2,043, forward strand.
GTTCGCAGCCGCGGGAAACGAATTCATAGCTGAGGCTTCCAGTTCCAGCATACAAATCTGCCACACGCACCTTCGAAAAATCAAATCGGGAGGAGAGGATATTGAACAGACCTGTTTTGGCGAAATCCGTGGTAGGCCTCACCGGCAGGCCCTTGGGTGGCTTGATCAGCCTTGATCTGAACTTACCGCTTATGATCCGCACGTGACCTGAGAAAGAAGGGCGTGGTATTGATGCGCCGGAAACTGGTCGAATCCGTAGCTGGTGGCTATTCCTTCTGGTTTTTCGCCAAAGCGTACATTCCGGATGTATTTTCTGGACAACATCCATGCAGCCGATATCTTCTCAAGTTCCCCGTAAAAAACTACTGGGAGGGTATCGGGGTTCAATTGCAACTGCTCAATGGAAAAGAGGAGGTAATAAATGAAATCCTCCGGTGTACGATATCGGAAAGAATTGAAGAACACAAGCTCGTGACCCGCACTGAGCAGGACATCGATGTGACGGCGTCGGACATTCACCGAC
>JBJTJB010000664.1:0-2075 GCA_046095245.1 Bacteroidota bacterium
TCGTGAACCCCAACTGAGGCGTTTTGCAGCACAGTACGATGTTATCGTTTTTGTCAGCGGGAAAAAGAGCTCCAATGGAAAGGCCCTCTATGGTGTTTGCCTTCAAACAAATCCTCAGACCCATTTTGTTTCAAACCCCGATGAATTATCGCCCGATTGGTTCAAGGGTAAATCGAGTGTTGGGATAGCAGGGGCCACTTCAACCCCCATGTGGCTGATGGAAAAAGTTGCCGATGCCATCCGTACTATGGCTGCCTTTGCAGTATAATAGTTTGATTTCCAATTTTATACAAAATATTATAATGAATGGCGGCATCGTCCGCATTTGAAAAAAACGTGCCGGTGGTCGCATTTGCGAAGTTGAGCGGATTGCTTATCTTTGCGCTCCCCTAAGCAGGCCATTCCTGCCGATCGGTTATTGCCAAGATGGATTCAACTATCAATACAAAGGAGAAACTCTCCACAGTGAAATTCGCCACCCCTGACCCCAATGACTTCGACTGGGACACAACAGGCAAGGCATTTGACACCTACAAGAGCGAAGACCGTGCACGTCTTGAAGCCTTGTACGACCAGAAACTCAATCAGGTACTCGAGCGTGAAATCGTGATGGGTGCTGTGATTGGTCTCACCAGCAAGGAAGCTGTCATCAACATCGGCTACAAAAGCGATGGACTGGTTCCTTTGGCTGAATTCCGCCACATGCCCGACCTCAAAGTCGGCGATCAGGTGGAAGTATATGTAGAGACCGCAGAAGACAAGAACGGACAGCTGCTGCTTTCGCACAAGAAAGCCCGCGCCGTCAAATCCTGGGATCGTGTAAACGCAGCCCTGGAGAAAGACGAAGTGGTAACAGGCTTCGTGAAGTGTCGCACCAAGGGCGGACTTATAGTCGATGTTTTCGGTATCGAGGCATTCCTGCCCGGTTCACAGATCGATGTCAAGCCGATCCGCGATTACGATATCTACGTTGGAAAAACCATGGAATTCAAGGTTGTCAAAATCAACCAGGAGTTCAAAAACGTGGTGGTTTCACACAAAGTGCTTATCGAGAACGAGCTCGAGAAGCAGAAGCTTGAGATCATGTCCAAGCTCGAGAAGGGCCAGGTTCTGGAAGGCACAGTCAAGAACATTACCTCTTACGGTGTATTCATGGATCTTGGCGGTGTTGATGGACTCCTTCACATTACCGACATCAGCTGGGGACGTATCAGTCATCCGGAAGAAGTTCTTAAGCTCGATCAGCGCATCAACGTGGTTATCCTCGATTTTGATGAGGAGAAGAAGCGTATTGCACTTGGCCTCAAGCAGCTCACACCCCAGCCTTGGGAATCGTTGGATCAGAACCTCAAAGCCGGCGACAAAATCAAAGGCCGTGTGGTCGTTCTGACCGATTATGGTGCATTCGTTGAAATCATCCCCGGTGTTGAAGGCCTGATCCACGTTTCAGAAATGTCCTGGTCTCAGCACCTGCGCAGCCCACAGGATTTCCTGAAGGTAGGCGATGAAGTAGAAACGGTGATTCTGAGTGTTGACCGGGATGAGCACAAAATGTCATTGGGTCTGAAGCAACTCACTCCTGATCCATGGGGAGCCATCCTCGCCAAATATCCGGTTGGTAGCCGTCACAAAGCCAAGGTCCGCAACTTCACCAACTTCGGTGTATTCGTAGAGTTGGAAGAAGGTGTAGATGGCCTGATTCACATTTCAGACCTGAGCTGGAACAAGAAAGTGAAACACCCTTCTGAATTCACCAAAATCGGTGAAGAGTTGGAGGTTGTTGTTCTGGAAGTCGATGTCGAGAACCGCAGGCTCAGCCTCGGACACAAACAGCTTGAAGACAATCCATGGGAAACCTATGAGTCGATCTTCAGCATCAACTCAGTACACCAGGGTGTAGTGGGCAAAGTGACCGACAAGGGCGCCAATGTCACCTTCACCACCTACGGTGTTGAAGCCTTTGCTCCATACCGCCAGCTTCAGAAAGAAGACGGTAGCGTCGCCAAAGAACACGATACCCTCGATTTCAAAGTCATCGACTTCCGCAAGGAGACCCGTCGTATTGTGGGATCACT
>JBJTJB010000665.1:0-1704 GCA_046095245.1 Bacteroidota bacterium
CTTATCCACCGGCAATCTTGTTGCAAAACGTAACACCTACAAGGATTGTATCTGGACAAGTTTGCCCTTGCTCGGCCAAGGCCATTCACTCCTGGAAAGTGACGTCAAAATCCGTTTACGTGTTACCAAGGACTACAAGAACTTCGTAACCCCGGGAGCAACTGCTGTAAATGCAGGCAACCCCTTGTACGAGTTCGAGATTCCGACCAGCATGCAAGCCTCCACGGGTGTCAAGTCGGCTGCAGAAGCTGCCCTTGACTTGATTCGTGTGGTGCCCAATCCATACTACGCGTATTCATCTTACGAAAAGACGCGTAAAGACCAGCTGGACAACCGGGTACGTATCACGAACTTGCCCTCTCGTTGTACCATATCAATCTATACAGTGAATGGAACACTTGTTCGCCAGTATAAGCGCGATGTGCCCAGCGATGTGAGTGGCGGACAGGCCGTATTCGAAGGTCAGGATTTCAACACAGCTACCACCCAGGACTGGGATTTGAAGAACACGGCTGGTATTACAGTCGCCAGCGGTATCTACATCATTCATGTGGATGGTGGTGATTTGGGCGAGAAAGTCGTGAAGTGGTTCGGCGTAATGCGTCCTATTGACCTTGATTCGTTCTAATAAATGCACCGGAAAAAACTATACAGCACGCGTATGAAAAAAGCACTCAATCATATTCTGGCAGCCGGACTGTTCATCGTCCTGACTGCTCCCCAGGCCACCGCCGGCAATGAAGACCGCGTAGGCCAGGCCGGTGCAAGTGAATTGCTGATCAACCCCTGGGCCCGTACGGCCGGTTGGGGTGGTTGTAATATTGCACTTGTCCGTGGTGTAGAAGCCATGAACCTGAACGTAGCCGGTCTTGGTATGAACAAAGGCACTGAAGTGGTCTTTGCTCAGACCGATTGGCTGAAAGGTTCAGACATCAAAATCTCCAGTTTTGGTGTGGCACAGAAAGTCGGTGAGTCCGGTTCGCTCGGACTTTCAGTCATGTCAATGCGCTTTGGCGACATTGAGCGCACCACCGAAGCTCAGCCCGATGGTGGTCTGGGTACATTCAGCCCCCAGTTCTTGACAGTGGCCTTCAGTTATGCGAAGGAGTTCAGTAACAGCATTTATGGTGGATTGACCGTAAGGATGGTTTCTGAGTCCATCAACGATGTGAAGTCACAAGGCTTGACCATTGACGCCGGAATTCAATACATCACCGGTTTTAATGACGCGAAAGACGATCTCAAGTTCGGTATTGCCCTGCGTAACGTCGGAACGCCGATGAAGTTCGATGGTGAAGGTCTGGCCTTCCGAAACGATAATGCGCTGGCCGACATCAACGTTCTGCAACAACAGCGCTCTGAGCGCTTCGAAATGCCTTCGTTGGTATGCATCGGTGTGTCTTACAACATCCCGCTGGCAACTGATCACCGTCTTACTCCTGCTTTATCATTCACTTCTAATTCCTTCATCCGTGATCAGTTCGGACTCGGCTTCGAATACGGATTCCGTCAGATGTTCATGCTCCGTGGCGCATACACAATCGACAAGAAGGATAAGAACGCGATCGTAGACGACCCCATTTCATCACTCATCGGCTTGAGTGGCGGTATGACAGTACAGGTTCCTTTGGGCAAGAAGTCCGACAAGACCTTTGCTATCGATTACGGCTATCGCGCTACCCGCACCTTTGAGGGTTCACATAC
>JBJTJB010000666.1:0-5933 GCA_046095245.1 Bacteroidota bacterium
ATTGATCAATACCTTGAGATGAAATCATGGCTGATATTCGGCTATTCTGCGGAATTGCAATTCAGCGGAATGCCATTCCTCAGCAACCAATATGCAACAAGTTCGTTGTCACCAGCCTTTCAACCGCTGACTGAGATGCAAACACTTTATCTGGAGCGCTTCAGGTCGCACAATTACGTGGGCTTAGGCCTGAAAACTATTTTCCCGGTAGCGGATGATATCGATATAAGGGCGGAGGGATACCTTTTTCAGCCCTTTCAGGAGATTCTTGCAAATGAAAATTTAAAGGGGACCTATGGTGATGCATTTAGCAAGCGGTATTTTGCTGCCAGTCTGAATACGGTTTATCAAAGCCCGGTCGGACACATCAGCATCGCACTAAACTAAATTGACGGGCGAGAAAATCCTGTTTCAGTCATGTTCCATTTGGGATACCTGCTCTTCAACAGGAAAATCTTCCAGGATTGAGCAGACCTACAGCGTAAGTCTCAAAAACTTAAGCGCACTTAAACGTTTTTTATACGACTAGTCGCCTTCCGCCCCCTTAACTTTGCTTTGGGGAGGGCGGTGTGGTGGCCCCCTTCGGAAGGCAGATTTTTTTTACGGAATCAACCGTTACCGGGCTTTTTAATCAATGAAAAAAGGGCAAAGTCAAGTGCAGGCCAGAACTAATCAATCTCTTTATTGCGCTCCTTACTCCTGAAACTGAGCAAAACAGGTACGCCCGAAAGCTCAAAGTGCTCACGCAATTTGTTTTCCAAAAACCGCTTGTATGCTGTTTGTACATATTGCGGGAGGTTGCAGAAAAAAGCAAAGTGCGGCGCCTGTCCGGGAATCTGTGTAATGTACTTTATACTAACACTCTTGCCCTTAACGGATGCAGGAGGATAATGGTCTATGATCGGCAGCATCACTTTGTTGAGCTTGGATGTAGCCACTTTGCGGATTTTGTTCTGGTACACTTGCACGGCCGTTTCAAGCGCTTTATGAACCCTCTGCTTGTTCTGTACGGAAACAAACAAAATGGGCACATCATCAAAGGGCTGGATCCTTGACCTGATTTCTGTTTCAGTCTTCAGCGCTGTTTTTGTGTCCTTTTCGACCAGATCCCATTTGTTCACCAAAATCACAACTCCCTTCCGGTTTCTCTCGCACAAGTGGAAAATGTTCAAATCCTGCGCCGTAATCCCGACTGTTGCATCAATCATCATCAAACACACATCGGCCTCTTCGATAGCACGAATGGAACGCATCACGGAATAAAACTCGATATCTTCTTTGACGCTTCGCTTTTTGCGTAGTCCGGCTGTGTCAATCAGAAGGAAATCAAAACCGAAGCTATTGTATCGCTTGTAAATGGTATCGCGGGTTGTTCCCGCAATCGGTGTAACGATGCTTCGTTCTTCACCGATCAAGGTGTTCAGCAAGGAAGATTTTCCTACGTTGGGCTGGCCGATTATAGCCAAACGAGGAAGTTCCGGATCAACCAAATCGTCGGGGTCGAAGGCTTTAACCGTTTCGTCTAGCAATTCCCCGGTCCCACCACCACTCATCCCGGAGATAGGGAACGGATCGCCAAGGCCGAGCGCATAAAATTCACCTGTATGGTGGAAGCGTGCTGAACTATCGACCTTGTTGGCAACCAGGATAATTTTCTTCCCCGAGCGACGCAACAGATCTGCAACCTCTTTATCAAGGTCCGTCAGACCATCCGCAACGTCAACGACAAAATAAATGATGTTGGCCTCATCGATTGCAAGCTCGACCTGCTTCCGGATCTCCTTCTCAAAAATATCATCTGAACCGACTATATATCCGCCAGTGTCAATCACCGAAAAGGTGCGACCTATCCAGTCCGCTTTGCCGTAGTGTCGATCGCGGGTGACACCAGCCGTTTCGTCAACAATCGCCTTGCGCGACTCTGTCAAACGGTTGAACAGGGTCGACTTGCCTACATTGGGGCGTCCTACGATCGCTACGATATTTGCCATGGGTGTATTAACTTATTCGTATCCGAAACGCTTGAGGAGTCTGTCATTATCACGCCAGTCGTCAGCAACCTTCACGGTCAAATCGATGAAGGCGTGTTTTCCGATAAACGCTTCTATACGTTTGCGGGATTCTGTTCCCAGTTTTTTGATGGCCGATCCGCGATGCCCCAGTAAGATTGCTTTCTGTGTTTCACGCGCACAATGGATCAGCACTTTGATACGGTCAATTTCGGGTGACTCTTTGTATTCTTCAACGGTGACTTCGACACTGTAAGGAATTTCCTTTTGGTATTGCTGAAGAATGACGCCGCGGATAATTTCTGACACAAAGAACCGTACACTCCGATCGCTCACCTCATCATCCTTGTCGAAAAATGCTGGTCCAACGGGTAAAACATCAAGGATGTTGCGTAACAGCACATCAAGCTGGAATTTGTGCAGCGCAGACAGTGGAAGAATGCAGGCTGGATCAAGTAGTTCTTTCCAATGCTGAACCGCAGCCTCAACCGCTGCCTGATCACCCGTATCCACTTTGTTGATGAGGACAAACAAGGGTACATCCAAGCCGCGAAGTTTTGAAGCGAGGTCATCGCTGATGGTTCGGTCGTTTAACTCTGTCACATAAAGGACAAGGTCCGCGTCGGTGAACGTTTCTTCTACTGCATCCAGCATCCGCTCATGCAACTTGTAGGCAGGCTTCATGATACCGGGCGTATCTGAAAAAACAATTTGGTAATCATCGTGGTTCAAGATTGCCTTGATCCGATGCCTGGTGGTTTGAGCCTTGGGTGTCACTACGGATAAGTCCTGTCCGATAAGTGCATTGACGAGGGTGCTTTTTCCCACGTTAGGCTTACCGATGATGTTGACGAAACCCGACTTGTGCTCCATGAGGGGGCAAAGATAGGTAAGGATGCCCTGCAAAGAGGAGACTAAAAGGTATTCAGCAGACCAAAGTGGATTTTCCCTGAGCGAAACTCGAGCGGATTACCCTGCTGACTTCCCAAGGCGTAAGTAAAGGCAAAAATACCGACGTTCGACTCGAAGGTGATCCCTGCACCTATTCCAAACGGCCGGTCCTCGGGCGAATTCGGTTTGCTTGCATCCTGGTACCAAGCTGCATTTCCGAAAACCAGCAGGTAGGAATTGGTATCGATAATGTAGCGGATCTCGGATTTAACAATCGCGTAGGTAGAGGCTGTGAGCGACTGCTCATCGAAGCCGCGGAGCGACCGAAGTCCACCGAAACGATACAGTTCATTGCTGAAAATCCGGTTTGCATTCATCCATGCAGCCATGCAGCCGATATTCCACACCGCATTGCCTTGGATTGGCAAAAAGGCATCGAGAACCATCCGGGCCCTGCTCTGGGTAGTCCTTAATTTCAAACTATCATACACTGTTTCCGGAAAAGCAGGATTGCGTGTAATGACTCGGATACCACTTTGGCCTTCGAGCTCCATTGAAACACCTTTTCTGGGGTTCAGGCGGTAATCGAGCTTGCTGAGTTGGAAACCCACTCCCAACTGATTGACCGCAACATCAGCAAAATCCGGTAGTACCGTCGCATTTTTGAAGCGCTCGGTATCGATCAATCGGCTCGATTTACGACCGAGCGAAACAATCAAGGCATCGGCAGGACCCAATATATACCTGAAACCGAGTGCCTGGTTCAGTTCCAGAAAGGTACTGTCCTTTTTGAACAGATCGAATGCACCTTCGAGACCTATAGGCAAATCGAATACAAATGGAACTGCGGCCTTCACCTTCAAATCCTGCGACCGGGGCTGAGGATTACCCCAATTGAGTTCAACCGACTCCGATCGTCCGAATGCATTCTGCAATTTAAGTCGAAGATCCCCGGTAACATACACCTTGCCCGAACCTGCATTGTCCGGTTGTATTCCTATGACACCATTGAACTGGCTGGCCTTCTTGTCTTTCAGAAATAAAACCGCACGCGCCTTCTGCCCCTGGAATTCGACCTCCGCCGGACGAACTTCGCTAACGAACGGGATCTCTTTGATTCGGCTGCTGATGCGGTTGGCCACCCGATCCGAATACGGATCACCGGAACGTATCTCAAGTTGATTTTCCAGGTAACGCATCCTCACCTTGGGCTCACCCCGGATCAGCAGGGTATCGAATCGGATCAAAGGGCCACGGTCAAATACAAGATTGGCATTTAAAATACTATTGCCGGCGCTCACACTATCAAGACGCACCGATGCAAAAGGAAATCCGTTTTCTGAACCCCATTTCAACAGGCGCTCACAAAACCTTCGGTAGGACTCCGGACTGAATCGTGCGTTCGATTTTACACCTGCTTTAACAGGCAGGTCATTGATCGATTGATCGAGGTGTAATCCCGACCAGGAAAAATGAGGACCGATATACCAGTAAAAATCGCAGAGCGAATCGCGTAATGAGACATGATCAATGCGTGCTTCCAGAAAGCCACGACTCCATAGCACCTCTTTGACACGGACAAGCTCCTGATTCATTTTCAGGGTATCGCGGCTCAATACAGGAACGGGCTTCAAATCCCGCGACGCGTTGCGAAGTTCTCGTTGGGAATCCTGCCCATCAACCGCAAACAAATGATCGGCGAAACGCTCCTGGGCAAAAGATGTAAGCGCACCACACAACAGCAGCATGTGAACACACACCATTAAAATGCGCCCTTCAAGTCGCTTCATCGGTTCGGGGATTCAATCGGTGGACGTGGAATCCAATCGATGGGGTTTTGTCCCTGGGAGGCCAGGATAGCATTGGTGCGACTGAAGTGCTTGCAACCGAAAAATCCTCCGCGCGCTAAGGGAGAAGGATGAGGCGCTTCAAGTACATGGTGCCTTGCACGATCGATGTGCATTCCTTTTTCTTTCGCAGCATTTCCCCAAAGTAAAAAAACCAATCCGGTTCTCTGCTCGGACAAGGTACGGATCACTGCATCCGTAAACTGCTCCCAGCCTTTGCGCTGATGAGATGCGGCCTGGTGTGCCCGAACGGTCAGGGTGGCGTTCAGTAACAACACGCCTTGGTCGGCCCAGGACTCCAATTGTCCATGGTCAGGGATTGAAATGCCAAGATCGGCATACAACTCCTTGAAGATGTTTTGAAGGGATGGCGGCTTGGCAACACCTGGGCCAACTGAAAAACAGAGACCATTGGCTTGGCCTGGTCCGTGGTAGGGATCCTGCCCGATGATGACCACTTTTACGGCATCGAAGGGTGTACGGTCAAATGCTGCAAAAATCCGTGGCCCGGGCGGATAAATCTTCTCCCCGCGCTCTTTCTCAGCCTTTAAAAACGCGACCAGTTCCGCAAATGAGGGGGCATTAAAGGCCTCGGACAGGGCCGTTTTCCACGATGGTTCAATCCGGATTTCCTCCTTCAGTAGGGCCGACGCAATCATTTTACCGAAAATACGGCAGGATCGGCTTGGTTGTGAACACTCCAGGGCTTTTCGTGAATAAATTACCATTTCCTCTGAGCGGTAAAATTTCTTTACTTTGTTCCCGTTCAATAGTCATGTACACAATGCGCACCTTCTCCCTACTGATTGTTCTTGCAAGCATCGCTCTGGCCGTTACTTCCTGCAAGCCCCGTGAAAAATGCCCTGCTTACGGACATGTACAGGTCACGGATCAGCGAAACGCTTCATAACACGCAGCAGCACCAACCATACGAACCGGCCCAAAGCCGGTTTTTGCATTTTGAGTCCTGCTTGTTTCCACGAGCCATAGTCCGTACTTTTGCCGGGCCATTGACAGTAAGCTTGTTAGGTGAGGTTACTGAATGAACAAAGGCTGCTGCCCGGAAATGTCGAGAGACGCCAATGGGTAGAACAGGCGTAGTCGGATCAAGGCTTCGCATAAGGCAGCTTTCCGCGCAGGCGGAATACGTCATTCTGAACTGAAGCTCAACGTGGAGCACTGATTC
>JBJTJB010000667.1:0-1535 GCA_046095245.1 Bacteroidota bacterium
TCTTCTGATCGGCCATGTGAACCCGGCAATCGCGCAGCTTCTTGTTGTGCAGGTTGGCCTTTTTGGCGCGCTCGTTGGCCAACTTCTTAATGCCTGCAATGTCCTTACGCTCCCGCTCACTCTGGAAAAAGAAAATCCTCCAGTGTGAGCGGGAGCGTATGGACTTTGAAGGAATTATTAAGTTGGCAAACGAGCGCGCAAAAAAGGCCAACCTGCACAACAAGAAGCTGCGCGTTTGCCGGGTTCACATGGCCGATCAGAAGAATCCCCAGCGACTCGATACCACCTTGTTCATCACCGAGGGTGACTCGGCCTCGGGTTCCATCACCATTGCACGCGATGTCAATACCCAGGCGGTGTTCAGCCTGAAGGGTAAGCCCCTGAACTGTTTCGGTCTGACCAAAAAGATCGTGTACGAAAACGAGGAGTTCAACCTGATGCAGAATGCACTGGATATTGAGGATTCCATAGAAAATTTGCGGTACAACCGAATCGTGATTGCCACCGATGCCGACGTGGATGGAATGCACATTCGTTTGCTACTCCTCACGTTCTTCCTTCAGTTTTTCCCCGATTTGGTTCGGAATGGTCATGTGTTCATTTTACAGACCCCACTGTTCAGGGTACGTAACAAGAAAGAAACCATCTATTGTTACTCGGAGACCGAAAAGCAGTCGGCAATGCAGAAGTTGGGTGTCCGTCCCGAGGTGACCCGGTTCAAGGGACTCGGGGAGATTTCACCTGACGAATTCAAAAACTTCATCGGACGCAAAATGCGACTCGATCCGGTCACATTGACAGGGGAGACATCGCTCCATACCCTGCTTGATTATTACATGGGGAAAAACACCCCCGACCGACAGGAGTTCATCATCCGTAACCTCCGTATTGAGGAGGAGCTTGAACCGCTTCCTGCAGAGGAAGAATCTACGGCTGCAACCGTGCTTGCAGATGCCTGATGTAATGCCTTGCTTGATTTCATCCATTCAATTCCTTCAGCGAAAAATCAATGTCCAGCGATAAAATCAATGTAAACGGCCACGGCACCGGCGAACACCAGGGGCAGGTGGCTACCATGTACGAGAACTGGTTTCTCGAATACGCCTCGTATGTGATCCTTGAACGGGCGGTACCTTACCTCGATGACGGACTGAAGCCCGTGCAGCGTCGGGTTCTGCATTCCATGTGGGAACTCGAAGATGGTCGGTACAACAAGGTGGCCAACGTGATCGGTCACACCATGAAATATCACCCCCACGGTGACGTGAGTATCGGCGATGCATTGGTGCAGCTCGGGCAAAAGGATTTGTTGATCGATACCCAGGGAAACTGGGGAAATATCTACACCGGAGATAGTGCGGCTGCTTCCCGATACATCGAGGCACGCCTGAGTAAGTTCGCCCAGGAGGTGGTGTTCAACCCCAAGACCAGCATCTGGCAGTCATCCTACGATGGACGGAACAAAGAACCCGTTACACTGCCGGTTAAGTTCCCGTTGTTGCTTGCGCAGGGGGTAGAAGGAATTGCAGTCGGTC
>JBJTJB010000668.1:0-5332 GCA_046095245.1 Bacteroidota bacterium
TGTTCCGGCCTTCATCGCCGTCACCTATGTGATGAACTATGCGCGTGAGCACCAGCTGAATCCTGTCACGCCGGCCTATGCGTATTTCGAAGTGGATACCGTTACCGTCGATCGGGCGGTCAACTTCAATGTGCTCAGCAAAGAAATCGGTCTGCCCACCGATGTCATCAGCTACCTCAACCCCATCTACAAGCGCGGTGCGATTCCGGATGTGGGTTCGGGCTACACGCTTCGCCTGCCCACCGGAAAAATGGCTCAGTTCCTCAAGCGCCAGGAGGACATCTTCACCGCATCGGCTCCTGCCCCACGTCCGGTCATGCCGGCATACACAGCCAGCAACGAGGAAGAGACCCTTGCCAGCGGCGATGGCAGTGTCCGTTACGAAACAGTGAGCAAGCAGGTAAAAAAGACCTATACGGTTCGACGTGGCGACAACCTCGCCAAGATTGCAGGGAAGTATGACATGACTGTTTCAGAACTCAAGAAATTGAACCGCCTGCGATCCACTTCACTGAAAGCCGGACAGCGCCTCACTGTAACGGCATGGGTTACCACAAAAGTTGCCATCAAGGAACCTGCACCCAACGTTGCCAAGGCCACAGACACATTGGCCTCACCCGCCGTGGTCAGCACGGGAACCGAAGCTGGAAAGGATAGCGGACTGGTACAACAAACACCCGAGCCAACCGGAAGTACCTCAGCCAGCAACAACGGGTCACGCTTTGAATACCATGTTGTGCAGCCCGGCGATACCCTGTGGAACATTGCACGCCGGTACAGCGGCACCACCGTGGAGTTGCTCAAGGACATGAACAACATCCAGCAGGACGCCACACTCACACCCGGCACCAAGCTTAAGGTGATCGTGAACGGCTAAGGCTGCTATTTCACACTCCCAAAAGGACCCCATACAGACCCGCCTTACGGCGGGTTTTTTGCTTTGTGTCACGGGGAAAATTTGTACATTTGCCCCGCCAAGTACGGATTGACCGATGGTGTAACTGGCAACACATCTGATTTTGATTCAGAAAAGTCCAGGTTCGAGCCCTGGTCGGTCAACCACCCCCCCGGAGACGCGCAAGCGTCTCCTTTTTTTTGCCCCGCCCGCGCCCCAACATTTGGACCATGCCCAACGCCATTCCCGCAGAAGTAGAACTCTATTTAAAAAGCCTCCCGGACGATCGTCGGTTGGTGATGATCACCCTCCTGAACACCATCGGAAAGGCCTTGCCCAAGGGCTTTTCCCTGTGTATCAGCTACAAGATGCCGGCTTTCGTGGTTCCGCATGCATCGTATCCGAACGGCTACCACTGCGATCCGAAGCAACCTCTGCCCTTCATTTCGCTGGCCTCCAACAAAGGTGGTATTACGATTTACCACATGGGCTTGTATGCCGAGAGTGGCTTGACCGACTGGTTTCTGAATGCCTGGTCGAAACAGCTTGGAGGAAAGCCCGATTTGGGCAAGGGTTGTGTGCGCTTCAAAAAACCCGACACCATTCCGATGGAACTGGTTGCAGAGCTCTGTTCGCAGATGGGCCCGAAGGAATGGATTGCTTGCTATGAAAAACAACTCAAGCGTTGAACATAACCCATGGCGCAAGGTCAGGGCCACACACCTTTACAAACTGCTGATGGTTCCGGCACCCTGATTTCGGAACAGCATCACTGCACCTACCATTCGAAGTACGGTGCTTTGACCGAGTCGAGGCATGTGTTTCTGGAAACCGGTCTGCAGGAAGCGATAAAGCGCTTTGGCCGGAAGCTGAACATCCTGGAGGCCGGATTCGGAACGGGACTCAATGCCTTACTCACCCTGCAAGCGGCACGTGATGTTCAGCTCGAATGCTGGTACACGGCATTGGAAAAATTTCCGATCAGCCCCGATCTGCTGCCCGCCCTGGACTATGCGCGTGCGAGTGGTCATACAGGCGATGAGGAATTGTTCCGAAGCATGCATGAAATCCCCTTCACCCTCGCTGCCGACATCACCGACTTTTTCGTGTTGGAAAAACGGCTGATTGATTTCCGTGATTTTTCGGATACGCCTTACCGCTACCACCTGGTGTATTTCGATGCCTTTGCACCGGAAGTGCAACCTGAATTGTGGACGGCAGAGGTGTTTTCTCGCATTGCTGCAGCCATGGCGCCGGAGGGTGTGCTGGTCACCTATTCTTCCAAGGGTGAGGTTCGACGCACCTTGCAGTCATGCGGTTTCAGCGTAGAGAAAGTTACGGGTCCACCGGGCAAGCGGGAAATCGTGCGCGCGGTACGTAAATGATGTGACCGAATGCCGGTACGTTTAGTCGTCCGGAAAAATTGCATTCCAGGGTTCAACTGCAGCGGATGCAGTCTTAAACCAGCGTGATTTCGAAATCGGTCAGCTCCACAAACTGCTGCACGCGCTGATCCACCTGGGCTTCGGTCAGTTCCTGCATGCGCTCCAGTCCGAACTTCTCGACACAGAAAGAGGCCATGGCCGATCCATAAATGACCGCCCGCTTCATGGCATCGAACGAGGTATCGTTCATGCTGGCCAAATATCCGATGAATCCTCCGGCGAAGGTGTCGCCTGCACCGGTCGGATCAAATACGTCTTCTAACGGCAAGGCAGGTGCGAAAAAGACTTTCTCGCCGTGGAAAAGCAATGCTCCGTGCTCGCCTTTCTTGATGATGAGGTAACGCGGACCCATGGAAAGGACCTTGCGCGCAGCCTTCACCAGCGAGTATTCACCGGTCAGCTGGCGGGCTTCCGCATCGTTGATGGTCAACACATCCACCATGGAGATCATCTGCAACAAATCAGGCATGGCCACCTCCATCCAGAAGTTCATGGTATCCATCACCACCAGCTTGGGGCGACGGCTCAGGCGCTGCAATACCGACATCTGGATACTGGGCATGAGGTTGCCAAGCATCAGGAATTCACAATCCTGGTAGGATTCAGGGATGACCGGATCGAAGGTGCTGAGTACGTTCAACTGGGTGTCGAGCGTATCGCGCGAATTCATGTCCTCGTGGTAGCGGCCCGACCAAAAAAAGGTCTTTTCACCTTGCTTGATCTGCAGTCCTGCGGTGTTGATGCCGCGGTGGTTCAGCATATCGATGCCCGCCTGCGGGAAATCCTCCCCAACAACGGACACCAGGTTGATTTTTTTCTGGAAGAAGGAGGCCGAGATGGAGGCATAGGTGGCAGCACCACCGATGATTTTGTCGGTTTTTCCGAAGGGGGTCTCAATGGCATCGAAGGCCACAGTACCAATGACGAGAAGGCTCATTGCAGGGGGATAGAAAGACGCCTGCGAAGATAGGATTCAGGTCCGACATGCACACCTGTTTTCTCATCCGGTTCGGTGCGCTGAAATCAGCTCGCGGCCAGGTATTTCACGAGGCTGCGCTTGGCCAGCGGCAGGAGGGTTTCCTCCACCGGAAGGGTCAATTCGCAGCGAACGGAGTAGGTGGCCGGATTGGGCAGATCGGTTTTGTAGCGGAGCAGGTCGAGCTTGATTTGCTCGTCGGTGTATTTCAGGTTGCCCGAGTAACTGGTGATGTAACGCAGTCCGATGGCCCGGTAGCGCTCCTCGGGCTGGTCGTAAATGGTGATCTGGTATTCGAACACGCGGGTATCGTGCTCGTCCCCGTTGCGCAGGAACAGATACCCGGCATCCGTATGCAGGGGCACAATCCCCACGGGAAGAATGCTGAGCTTCGACTCGATGAAATCGTAGATTTTGCGCCCCTCGGCCAGTTGCTGTTCAAAGCGCGGGATGCTGAAACTGATGATCTGCTCCAATTGCTGCATCAGTTGGTCGTCGTTGCTCAGCTTGTCGTACACAAGCTTGAACTGACGAAGATCGGCCTGCAGCAGTTTCCCGGGGAATGAATCGTATAGTTGGTGCTTTTGCTCGCGCAAGGCGACCAGGTTGCGGTAATGCCGCACAAGGTCGGCCAAGGCCGGATACAACTTCACTTCCTCGAAACGGTCGTTGACATGCTGCAGCCAGGCAAGCAACACGTACTTCTTGTACTCGAAGTCGATGTGTTTCTCCGTGATCCAATTATCGTTGAGGCGCTTTTCCATGGTGGGCAATGTTGCGGACGGTACCTACAGTAAAAACGCAGGCAACCGATGGGCATTGTACGCAAAACTGCCCGGGCGGTTTCAACACCCGTATGTTGAAAGGCCTCCATAGAGCAGGTCAGGGGTCGGCGGGCACCTCCTACCTTCGGGAATTCACCCATACCGATGAACAGACTCCTGCTGATTCCCATTACCCTGTTGCTGATGCTGGCCTCCTGCGTACCTGCACGTTTGCACAACGAGCTGAAAGCCAAAAGCGATGCCTGCGCTCTCGAAAACGATTCACTGAAGGCATCTAACATGAGCCTGCAAACGCGTTTGGCTGAATTACAGGCTGCGCTCGACGACCTGAAGATGCGTGTGGGTCGCTTGCAGGATGACACCACATCGACGGGTACCGAGTTGCGCACCCTGCGCAACGATTGCGACAAAATCCGCACTGCCTACGAAACACTCCTGCGCGATGGTCCGCAAAGTTCGGCCAATGCAGAGG
Organism: Bacteroidota bacterium; assembly: GCA_046095245.1. Classification (GTDB taxonomy): domain Bacteria; phylum Bacteroidota; class Bacteroidia; order AKYH767-A; family OLB10; genus JAJTFW01. The sequence goes on from JBJTJB010000668.1 coordinate 4,574, forward strand.
CCACTCGAACCCTGATCCGCGACCTGCAGCGTACGCAGGAGCAATTGCAGCGCAAGGAGGATGAACTGGATGCCAAGGAAGCCTTACTCCGCATCCGTGAAGACAGCCTTTCGCGGATGAGCAACGACCTGCGCTCGAAAAACCGCCGACTCAACGAACTGGAACAAATGCTGGCCGCAAAAGACTCGGCCGTGAAGGCACTGCGCAACTCGGTGTCGGCTGCCTTGCTTGGCTACAAAGACAAGGGGCTGAGCGTGGAAATGAAAAACGGGAAGGTGTATGTGATGATGGAGGAACGTTTGCTCTTCGCTTCCGGAAGCACGGTGGTGGATGCCAAAGGAGTGGATGCCCTGCGTGATTTGGGGAAAGTGCTTGAGAAGAACAGCGATATCAGCATCCTGATTGAAGGCCATACGGACAATGTACCCATGAACGGGAGCGGTGAGATCCGTGACAACTGGGATCTGAGTGTGATGCGCGCCACTTCGGTGGTGAAAATCCTGCTGGGCAACAGCAAGATCAGTGCTTCGCGGCTCACTGCTGCAGGCCGTGGCGAACACATGCCGGCCGACAAGGCGAACACCGCGGAAGCACGTAAGAAGAACCGGCGCATTGAAGTGATTTTGACTCCAAAACTGGATGACATCCTGAAACTGCTTGAAACGAACTGAGTTTTTCCTGCTGTTTGCGATCCTGTTTTCTGCTGGCCCCGCTGCAGCACAGGATCCAACGCTGTACGTTCAGGGCTTCACCGACATC
>JBJTJB010000669.1:0-2689 GCA_046095245.1 Bacteroidota bacterium
CTGCCAGGGAATGCCTTCCCCACGATCAAGTTAAAGAATCCAACCGGCAACATTATCGAGGAAATAACGGTCGTGGGTCACCGCAATAACAGTCCCCTTGTATTGCTGCAAATGATGTTCAAGCCACTCCACACTTTCAGCATCAAGGTGGTTGGTCGGTTCGTCGAGCAGAAGGATTTCGGGCTCTTGTAAAAGAAGGCGGCATAGCGCTAAACGGCGACGCTCCCCTCCTGAAAGGATGCTGACCGGCGTTTCAGGATCGGGACAGCGTAATGCATCCATCGCCACTTCGATTTTGTTGTCGAGCTCCCAGGCGCCGGCGGCTTCGATCTGATCCATCAATTCGGCCTGACGCTCAATCAGCTTGTTCATGGCATCGTCATCCAACGGCTCACCCAGCTTTTCATTCACCAGTTCGTACTCCTTGAGCAAATCAACGATGGGTTGCACCCCCTCCATCACGATTTCGCGGGCTGTTTTGGATTCGTCGAGTTCCGGTTCCTGGGAAAGATAGCCCACCCTGTAGCCCGGAGAAAACACGACTTCGCCCTGGAAAGATTTTTCGAGTCCGGCGATGATGCGCAAGAGGGTTGACTTTCCGGAGCCCTTGAGACCCAGACTACCGATGTTTGCACCGTAGAAAAAACTCAGGTAAATGTTCTTCAGCTCCGGTTTCTGGGGGGGATAGATTTTACTCACCCCGACCATGGAGAAGATTATCTTGCGATCGTCCGACATACGTTAAGCCTTGTTATGTGTATTTTAACGGCAGTTTTCCGAGCGGAAAACAGGACTCCAAAGGTATCCCATTTAGCTCAATCCCACTCCGGCATGACCCAGTCTGTTCCACGCACGCCCTTTTACCGCCATGTCCTGCTTGTCTTTTGCTTTTTTTCGCTGCTGGGCACGCACACAATTCTTGCTCAAAACACCTGCCTCGACCGCAGGTTGAGCCTGCTGGCTTCAGATGAAAGTTGCGCCAACCTGTCCGTGTCGGTCCTGATTCAAGGGGAACCATCCTTCGTCGCGGAGCAGGTCGTCCAGGCCGGTGGTTCAATTCGTTATTCCGTTGGACAAATCACCTCTGCATCCATTCCCGTTTCGAGTTTGACACCCCTATCCAAAATCCCGGGTATCCTCCGCATGGAATCTGCAGAAATCGGTCTGAAACCATTGAATGACCGAATGCGAACCAACAACCTCATCTCCCTGGTCCATCAGGGGCTCGCCCCACTGAATCAGGCCTACGAAGGCAAAGATGTGGTGATGGGCATTATCGATACCGGCATTGATTTTACCCACCCGGATTTCCTGGACTCGGCCGGTCAGTCACGTGTTGAGTGGGTCTGGGATCACCTGTTGGCCGACTCGGCCAATACCCCTCTACCCTATGGCTACGGGCAAGAGTTCTCGAAGGCCGATATCGATGCAGGACTGGCTACCGCTCACATCGACTTGACTGCGCACGGAACACATGTTACCGGAATTGCGGCTGCTGGTGGCGATACCACATACACCTACAGAGGTGCAGCCCCCAAGAGTAGGATTGTTGCTGTTTCACTTGATTTCAGCTTGGACAACGACTCATGGCTAAGTAGCATAGCCGATGCCGTTCACTACATCTTTTCGAAATCCGACAGCCTCGGACTCCCCTGCGTGGTGAACATCAGTGCCGGAACGTATTTCGGTTCACACGATGGACAGGATCTCGCTGCACAAGTCATCGACAACCTGATTTCAGCCGAAAACGGACGCATGGTGGTTGCTGCAGCCGGAAATGCGGGTGGCTTTCCGATACACCTTCGCCACCAACCCGTGAACGACACGCTCTTTACCTGGCTGCGTTCATCGAATAATAATCCGATTTACATCGAATGCTGGTCCGACAGCGCAGATTTTGCAGGTCTTTCGCTTTCCGTTTCTGCCGATAGCCCCTCACCTTCGTTCCAGGAACGCGCAACAATTCCCTGGTTCTCCGTAAATCAACTCACAGGACAACTTATTACCGATACGTTGAAATCTCCTGCAGGTGACCGCATCGGGCTCATGCAATCCTACCGTGAATACGTTGCTGGACGCTATGGCCTGATCCTATACATCGTACCTGACTCCAACACGTACCTATTCCGCATCAACACCTGCGGCAACGGATCGTTCGATGCATGGAGCTTTGACATGGTGTACAACAACCTGCCTGCGCCCGGAATACACCCACCCATCATTCACTACATCACACCTGATGTACAGCAGAATATCTGTAGCTCGTTCCAGTGCGGACAACGTGTGATCTGCACGGGGCAATATGTCAACCGAAACAACTACATCGATGTGAACGGCAACGTCCAAACCTTCCCGACCACGGTTGGTGCGCTGGCGCTTTCTTCAAGCCGAGGCCCTACACGTGACGGGAGGACCAAACCAGACATTACATCGACCGGAGAAGTCACCATGGCTGCCCTTCGTCTCAGCAGCGTAGCCTGGTTTGTCCAAAACCAACCCTACAAACTTTCCGCCGATAGCATTCATATCCGGGATGGGGGTACATCCTCGGCTGCTCCCGCTGTTGCGGGTGCTATTGCACTTTATCTCGAAGCTCAACCCAATGCCACGTGGACGGATATCCGAAATCGCGTGTTGCTCTGCTCCCGTACTGATGCCTTTACCGGTTCTAACCTGCCCAACAATGATT
>JBJTJB010000670.1:0-1247 GCA_046095245.1 Bacteroidota bacterium
GCCCGGGGTGGATGGCATCGAGGGCCTACGGCTGATCAAACGGGATTTCCCGGCCGTGTATGTGATCATGCAGACTTCGCACGACCAGGACAACCTGATCTTCCATGCCGTTTGCGCCGGAGCCTCGGGGTACTTGCTCAAAGGCGGTAAGTCGGATGAGGTCCTGGCTTCCATCGCCTCGGTTTTGGAAGGTGGAGCGCCCATGTCCCCCTCCGTCGCCAAGCGTGTTTTGCACCTGTTGCAGAACGGCCTGCCTGCCGAATTCATCGCCAAGCCCGACTACCAACTTTCGGCGAGGGAAAAGGAGGTGCTGGCCTGTCTGGTGCAGGGCATGTCTTTTAAAATGATTGCGGATGCCTGCCACATCAGTTATGAAACGGTGCGCTCGCACATGAAGCACATCTACACCAAGCTGCATGTGGTTAGCAACACCGAAGCCGTTGCAAAGGCACTGCGCGAAGGTCTTATCTGATTAACGTGCAGCTATCCAGGATGCCGGATTGAGCTTCGCCGTGTTTCTCCAGATTTCCAGGTGCATCTCACCCTTCTGACCATCGGCAGTATTACCCACGGTGCCGATCCGCTGTTTTGTTGACACCTTGTCACCCGAGCCTACTGTGACCGAGGTCAGGTTCGAGTACACACTGAGGTATTCACCATGACGGATGATCACCGCCTTGCCTGCACCCGGAATGTTCACCACCCCACTCACGGTGCCTTCGAAAACAGCACGGGCTGAAGCGCCTTTTGAAGTCTGAATATCGATGCCGTTGTTTTGTACGACAATGCCTTTGAGTTCTTTGTGAGGATGTTCCCCGAAGGATTCGGAAATGCTGCCCTGCTCCACCGGCCAGGGGAGTTTACCCTTGTTTCCTGAAAAGCTGTTGCTGAGTTTGGCAGCTTCCGGTGTCAGGCTGAACACATTCTTTTTCGGCGCCTCTTTGCTCCCGCCACTGGCAACCGCCTTTTTACGTGAAGCTTCAATTTCCTTGCGGACGATATTTTCGATAGCACGATCAAGTCGCCTGCGAGCCTCCTGCTTTTCGGTGAGCTCCTTACGCAGTTTCTTTTCCCGATCGCTCAGGTTACGCATGAGCTTGTCCTGCTCCTGCCGTTCTTTCTCAAGCGTCGACTTCTGTCTGACTTCGGCTTCCTTCAGGGTGTTTTTTTCCTTGCGGCGCTGCTCCAGCTCGTTGACGTTCCCATTCAGTCTATCCGGGGTCGACTGGATCTGCTCAGCCTGCCTG
>JBJTJB010000671.1:0-2691 GCA_046095245.1 Bacteroidota bacterium
GGCTACGTCCCCAAAATCATTCAGATATCTCATGCTTGCCGAAGAAGGATTGTGGGCCATTCAACAGAAAAAACTGTTCAATTTGCAATGTACCTGGCGTGCTGAGCAAGTTCAGTACAGAGGCATAGAGCATAGCGCCCAGTTTGGCGTTTTCAGCTCCCACATCCAACATTCACCCTACATAACCCCAGTCACTTCAACCGAACTTGAACTGTACATGTCGTTTTTGAAATCGGAGTTTGTGCAGACCGGAATTTCAACCTGGCAGGATTATGAGACTTGCAAAGCCGAGTATCAGGCCGGTTATACCAATGATGCAGCCTCTGAAAACTTTACACCTTCCTGGTACCGTTTTTATGATGAACACATGGGTACCGGTTCGTTTATGGACTTGCCGGATATCCGTGGATCAAAAGAAAACCGCTATCGTTCGGTGGCAAGGCAGCGCAAACTGGAAGAAATGAAGCAACAGCCGACTGTCAATGTCATTGATGACAGGCCATACCTGAGCATTTTCGATACTGAGTTGCTTGAGCGTTTTCTGAAGCGCTTCGAGGACAAGGAAACCGTACGTTTCTTCAGGGAAATTGAGGAATTGTACCGGAATGCCGAACGAGGTATCGATGTGGATGAAGCCTTCGGACTACTGAAAGAGAGCAAGCGCAGTGTGCCACTTAAATCAGCCGGTGACTGGAAAGACGGAATCGTATCGGCTGCACGCCGTATCGAGGGCGAGCAGATTACTCTTGTGATGCCGGTTGTATTTCAGGAATATCTGGTTCGGAGGGAAAACGGTTTGGGTCACGCATACTCCTACAAGGATAACCTACAGGAGGAACGTGCACAAGCTACCTGCGAATTGGCTCGTAAGCAGATTCTGGAAGGTCGACGAATCCTGGGTGAACCACTGAACTTCCGCTTCTGATTTTGGCACCTACTCTATCCTGAAGCAAATTCCTTCCGTTGCCAGTTCTGTGTTCGGAAATACCGATTGCGCCTCTTCCAATAAAGCATCCAATTGCCTGTAACGAGCGGAGAAGTGGCCGATCAGTAAACGTCCCACCTGAGCGTCAGCTGCGACTCTGGCCGCTTGCTTAGCCGTGCTGTGAAAGGTTGAGGAGGCACGATCGGCATGATCATCCATGAATGTCGCCTCGTGGTACAACAGATCGATTCCCTTGATGTCTTCGGCGAGACCGGGCAGGTATGCCGAATCGGAACAAAACGCATAACGACGAACGGGATGTGGTTCCTCTGTTAATTCCGCATTTGGAACGTGAAGTCCCCGGGTGGTGGTAAAGTCAGCCCCTGATTTGATACGTGGGTAAGCTGTTATAGGCACACCCAGCTGGTTTAGTTTTTCGACGCGAAGCTTGCGGGGTCTGGGTTTCTCTTCAAAAACGAAACCAGTACAGGGAATGCGGTGATCAAGCACGACTGTTCGAACGCTGATTTCTTCGTCCTCCAAAATGACCTCTGGGGTATAATGCCTTGTAGGATGAAAAATGAGGTTGTATCGAAGCTTCGTTTGGCCGATCCGAAAATGCATTTCCAACATATCCATCAATTCCTGTTGACCGAATAAGTGCAGGTCGGTATTGCGGCCTTGCAAGTGAAATGTCGACAGAAGCCCCATCAACCCGAGGTAGTGGTCACCGTGAAGGTGTGAAATGAAGATGTGTGAAATCCGGTGATAACGGATCTTGTACTTCAATAGCTGCATCTGGGTGCCTTCCCCACAATCGATGAGGAAATGCCTGTCTCTGAAAATCAGGTATTGTGAGGTCGGATGCCTGTCGTAAACCGGTGTTGCCGAACTGCTGCCCAGGATGGTTACTTCAAATCCCATTTCACTTGCGTGAAATCACCATACGCCTCGAAAGCGTTTGCCCCTCAAACTCGAGCGTGTACATGTAAACCCCCTCGGAAAAATTGCGGCTATCGAGCGAAAAACTGTTTTCGCCCTGCAGACCATCCATACGGGTTCTGTAAACCTCTTTGCCAATCAGGTTGATTAGTCTGAATTCAGCCTCTCCAGCATGCGGCAAGATGAAACGGAATGTGGTGGGACCATCGGCTGGATTGGGCATGTTTTGTTCGAGACTGAAACCCGTTCCGGTGCTTTCGTAGATTCCCGTTGCAGAACTACTCACATTAATGAAGTAATAATCGATGGTATCAACTTGTGTAAGAGGGAAGCCGGAAAAACTACCCAAAGTCGTGGTTATTGCAAGGGGATTGTAGTTGCCGGCAACCAAAGGTGTTCCGCTGATCAGAACGCAGCCGTTGGTTCCGCCCGGATACACGCAGTTTGAAGGGGTGCAGGTGTAGGTCAATCCGGGAGGCAATCCGATGAACTGGGTTAGGGTGATGGAGGTGATTTGGACGGTGATGGGAGCTCCGCCCAATGAGGTAACAGTGTCTACCGGCACGCGCAATTGCATTTCCTGAACATAGGGTTGATTGACCACCGCAGGAGTGAGACCTGTGGCACTATCGGGATAGATTCCCGGATCTGTAATGCTGGTGTTTGGTACACACTGAGCCAGTATATCCGTTGCTGTAAAGAGGGAGAGAATAAACAGTAAGAGGAATGGGAGGAGTCGTGTTTTTAACAAGTGATTTTTATTAAAATAAAAAAGGCGCGGTTTAGCACCAAGCTAATTAAATGTATTCCGAAATTAATAAAAA
>JBJTJB010000672.1:0-2016 GCA_046095245.1 Bacteroidota bacterium
CATCCAAGGGGGCTCCTAATCCGGAGCCCCTTTTTTATGACGTAAAGTGTTGCCCGGAATAACAAAAGTCATTGGCCACCTGTGTGCCTAAATCGAATTTCGGGTTCATGTTATCGTTAAGAACCCTAATAACTGTTGCCGTGCTGCTGACAACTCGCATTTCATCAGTCTATGGGGATTCCGGACTCATTCGTGATACCATACAGGAAAAATGGTCTACGAACTGGCATGGCGGATTCGGAGGGCGATTTGTCCGATTTGAAAACCTTCGCGATGGCTTTATGCCCAAAAGCGTAAGTTGGTTTTCCGACCCCTACGACCGTGTAACCAGTAACTTCTGGCTGCAGCTATCGCTTCCAAAAAACACCCTTAACATCCCGTTTGAAATCCGAGCCGGTTTGCTGCTCGAGCGGCTGATTTTTAATCAAGAGGGAACACTTGACGCTGAATATACCGTGTGCGAATGGTTCAATTGCACGTACATCGGCGAAACCATGAAACTCCGTCACGACATCACCACCGTTGGAACTGAGGTTGCCACTGTAATCCTCCCCTACAAAGGCAAACATCTGTTTGGCACCTCCCTAGTGGTTTATGCCGACTTGAGGTACCTTTTTGTTCGGGAGCGGGAGCAGCTGTCAATGAATGGCGCATACCAGGAAGACCCATCTACCGGAGTATTGCTGTCCTACCAAACCGAGTATTTTGAACGGGTTCGGCATTCGGATCAAATCGGCTGGGAAGCCGGTATGCGCTTGGAAATCTACATTGGGAAACACCTGAGCTTGATTTTGCCACAAGTTGGTTTTCAGCAAAGCCTTGAATTGCGCCCCATTCCCAGTGTGGTTTATAAGAGTCAGCTCGATGGAGACGAATTGGCCTTGCCACGCAGATCGAACAATTTGAACAAAACAAGCCTCCTGTTTGGGCTCAGTTTCCACTTTTATTAGCCGGGGCGGTTTCCATTTGTATGCACCAAGGTATTTCCCGAACTTCGTGGTGTACCTATCAGCATGTCTGTTCTCGTAGCCCCATCCATCCTCTCCGCTGATTTCGGAAATCTTCAGCGCGACATTCGCATGATCAATGAAAGTCGAGCCGATTGGTTTCACGTAGATGTGATGGACGGAGTCTTCGTCCCCAACATTTCGTTTGGCTTTCCTGTTATGAACGCATTGAAGCGGTATGCGCGGAAGCCCCTCGACGTCCACCTGATGATTGTGGAACCCGATAAGTACCTGGCTGCGTTTGCGGATGCCGGGGCTTCAATTATTTCCGTTCACATTGAAGCGTGTACCCACTTACATCGCACGGTCCAAACGATGCGACAATTGGGCGTGCTTGCGGGTGTAGCCATCAATCCACACACGCCTGTTTCCCAGCTTTCGGAGGTGATTGCGAGCCTTGATCTGGTTGTGCTGATGTCGGTGAATCCGGGTTTCGGCGGTCAGCGATTCATCAAAAACACCTACAGCAAGATCGACGACTTGAAAAACCTCATCGTTCAAAAAGGCTCGTCGGCTAAAATTGAAATCGACGGAGGTGTCGATTTGAAAAACGCCAAGGAGTTGTTTGCCGCTGGTGCAGATGTCCTTGTAGCAGGAAACACGGTGTTCAGCTCAACTGCACCTGAGGAGGTAATCTCCCTCTTGAAAGACGCAGCAAATCAGCCGGCCTAAGTGCTCAGGCGACATAATCCCGCAAGTATAGATAGCGCTCAGTCAACTGACCCTTGCGCGTAATTGTTGCTCTGTTTACCAAACCCTCGTCTTCACCTACAATACTGGGAACAACACGCTCCATGAGGTGCTTACCAAATCCCTCAGATGCATCCCGGGGTAATTCACAGGGCAAATTATCAATGGCCATAACCGTAATGGTTGAGGGTGCAAACGGTTCTGCTACTTGCTCCGTGTTGGGGTTGTAACCGTAGAATTTATCATCGATGGTGGAAGGCCTGGTTGTAGACGGAATCGATCCATCGATATCGCAGGTAACATCCGCAATCACACTGAT
>JBJTJB010000673.1:0-1193 GCA_046095245.1 Bacteroidota bacterium
GGGGTGATTCAAGGGCCACCGGGAACCGGAAAGTCGCAGGTTATTGCCAACCTGATCGCCGAACTGGTTGCCCGCGGCAAACGGGTGCTGTTTGTAGCGGAGAAAAAGGCTGCGCTCGATGTGGTATACGACCGGCTGCACAAGGCAGGGCTGAGTGAAATGGTTTTGAACCTGCACAGTGGGGATATGCGCGGCCGTAAGTTGGCCGAACAGCTGGCCCAGGGATTACAGGTGTTGCGTAGTCCGGCCGTAGCCCCCCAGGATGGTACACTCAGCGATTGGGAACGTATCCGTAATGAATTGGTAGGGCACCTCGACATCCTGCACAAGCCCTGGAAACCCTGGAACCTGAGCGCCTACGCGTGTATGGAATGGTTGATGGACCATCCGGGTATTCCTGCTTCGGGCCTGCGGATCTCTTCAGGCACGCTCGATCAGGTGGGTTCAGACCAAAAGGCCGCTTTGGTGCACTTGCTGGACGAGCTTGTGCGCACCGAGGCAAGGATGGTGCAAAATGGTGCGGTGGGTTGGCGCATGGCGGATAAACATCCCGGCGAGGCGGTGGGTGAGTTGCTTGAGAAACTGGACGACCTCCTTTCGGCTGTACAAAAACTACGGGGCGCCTATGCGAAAATGCCAGTAGGGTGCGGCCGTGATTTGCCTGAAGATTATGATCGGCTGAATACGGATATGGAATGCCTGAAGTCCTTCGCAGCCTTACATCCCAAACTGACATCGCCAGCAAGGTATGATTGGCTTGAAGCTGACATCCGTTTACTTCAGGAAAAGAAAAACCAGACCGTAGGTCGCTGGGCGTCCAGCCTCTTTTCGTCCAGCTACAATGCCGCAGTGCGTAGGGTCAACGAACTCTTCCGGGAAAAAGGAGATCTTTTTACCGTACTACTCCCGCTTGCCGAAACATGGTTGAAGGTACAGGGCGCATGGAAAGGCGACATACCCTCCGCCCCGATTGACCTTTCGGCGTTTTTCTCCGCTTATGATTCACTCTCTGTATCACGGTCCCGTCTGGCCGAATTCATTCCCTGGTTCTCAAGCGAAAAAAACATCAAGGCCTTAACGGAAGGTGCGCAAGCCTTGCTCTTGTGCCGCGACCAGGCCTTTCTGGTTCCTAAGCTTGCAGGGATACGCAGTGAAATGAACGCCAACGGACTCGATCAGTTCGTAACTCAATG
>JBJTJB010000674.1:0-1312 GCA_046095245.1 Bacteroidota bacterium
CTTTCCGCCATTGTCAATCAAATCAGGTTGGAAGAGCAAAAAGCCTACGAGAGCAACATGTCAAGGGCAACTTCCATGCTCGATGCGGAAGTCCTGGGGATTCCCTACGCGTCGGTTGTTAAACGTTCCGAGCGCCTGGCCCGGATCAACAAGCAGCAAATCATCGATTTCGTGAGGACATGGTACGGAGAAAACTATGTGATTGTTTATAAGCGAAACGGAGTGGATGAGCAGGTTGTGAAGGTGGTTAAACCTGCCATAACCCCTGTGAAATTGAACAATGACGTTAAGAGTCCTTTTCTACAGGACGTTCTTGCACGACAAGGGCAATCCGGAAATCCGGTGTTTCTGGATTTCAATGCCGATATCGTAAAGGCGCGATTGAACCGACAAATACCCGTTTTCATGAGTCCGAACCGCGAAAACGATCTGTTCTATCTGAGTTTTACCATTGAGTCAAAAGGCCAACTGAATCCGCGCTGGACCATGGCCTCTCAAGCACTGGGATATTGTGGAACAGAACGCTATGATCTGGTGCGAATCCAGGAGGAGTTCTACAAATTGGGTTGCGAATTTTCAAGTGGAACCAGTGAGGACTCCTGGTCACTTTCGCTCAGCGGACTGAATCAGAATTTACCGGATGCCTTGTCCTTGTTTGAGTCGTTGCTCGATGGGCCGGTTTTGACCCAAACAGCCTTGGATAACATGGTTTCGGATGTATTGAAACGTCGTGCTGATGCCAAGCTCAGCAAACAAGAGGTCTTGGCCAGGTTGACATCCTATGCCCGATACGGTGCCGATAATCCGTACACTTCACAGTTGTCGGAGCAAGAGCTGAAAAGCCTTACCGTGAAGGATATGACCTCGGCTATCCGGAATTTCAAAGGAATGGTTCATCGTATCGATTACTATGGGCCGGCCGATAGTACGATTGTCATGAATTTGCTGGGCAAGTATCACCGTACACCACGCGGACTGCAAGAGGTACCTGCTGGTAAGGTGTTTCAGGAGGTTTCCACGGCCGATAAACAGGTCTTTTTCGTTCATTACCCGATGAAGCAGGCTGAGGTGAATTTCCTGTCAAAGGGTCAAGCATGGAATACATCTCTGGCTCCTGAGGTTCAATTGTACAACCGATACTTCGGAGGTGGTATGTCGTCACCTGTGTTTCAGACGATGCGCGAAAGCAAGGCCCTTGCATATGCTGTAAACAGCCGATATTCAACACCGGGTAACAGCAGCAGGTCATTTTACAATACGGCTTACATCGGTACACAAGCCGACAAATTACCGGAGGCCCTGGCAGGGATGT
>JBJTJB010000675.1:0-2034 GCA_046095245.1 Bacteroidota bacterium
GGTACGCACCGGATGTCAATCCACTGACATCGAATTCGCGCACATTTGAACCTTCCTGGGATGTTGCCTGCTCAACCATGAGGTTGCGGCCGGCCATGTCGGTCAGGGTCAAGGTGTAATCAGCAGCTTTCGCGGCATTGAACTGGATGAAGATACGGTCGCTGGCCGGGTTGGGGTATACATCGGCTTCGCTGAACAGTCCGGTTGCCGCACTGGTACGAACGCAATGCGCAGTGCTGACCGAAATTCCGGAGAGGCTGCGAATCGGGCTCTGGCCGCACGCGTTGCTTGAACGCATGCTGATGACCAGGTTGGTGGCAGGTGACAGACTGAAGTCGACCAGTACCGTTTTGGTACCTTGACCTGCCACAGCCGTCAATCCGCTTGGTAGGGTCCAGTTGTAGACTTGTGCACCTGTCACGGTAGCTACACCATAAGAGATACCGGTAGCACCCGGACAGACGCTAACAGGTCCGCTGATGGGGCCGGCCTGACCGGGCGTTCCGCTGATGGTCAGCGAACGTGCGCCACTGTTTCCGCATCCGTTCACTCCGACGACTGTCAACGACCCAGAGGTGAAAGTTGAACTCACATTCACAGAAACGCTGTTAGTTCCCTGTCCGCTCACAATCGTAACACCCACAGGCGCAGTCCATGTGTAAGAGGTGGCAGCACTTGATCCGGATGTTGTAAACACATTTCCGACAACTCCGCACAATCCGGAGCTCAGTCCTGAAATCACACCGGGAGTGACCGGTACGTTAAGAGCAATCGACTTGGTTCTGGATGGACTGATGCCGCAAGCGTTGGCAGCAGACACTTCCATCGTACCACCGGCGAAACCAGCCTGGGCGAGTACCTTGATGGTGTTGGTTCCAGCACCCTGAACAATGGTCATGTTGGCGGGCAGTGTCCAAACGTAGTATGCAGCACGGGTTACCGCAGCAACAGAGTACACGCCGGTATCACCAGGACAAATACGCGTAGTACCCGAGATGGATCCCGGACGTACCGGTATGGTAGAGCTGATGTCCACAAAGAGTTTGACTGGTGCACCAAGACCGCAGGAAGTGCTCGGGGTCATGGATACGAAGCCGACGATACCTGCCTGAAGAGCCGAGCCTGGCCACAAAACAGAGATGGTCGGTGTGCCCTGTCCGGACGTGATGGTCATACCCACCGGAACGGTCCATGAGTACAAAGAGACCTCAGCGTTGGGAGTTACAGAATAGATCGCTGAACCCGGAACTGCTGACATACACAGTTGAGATGTTCCACTGATCGACCCCAGGCTGGGAATATATACGTTGTCATCAATTGCACCGTCGCAGTCATCGTCGATTCCGTTACACACTTCTGTTCCTGCAGGACTGACTGCGGCATTGCTGTCATCGCAGTCGGTAGCGTTGGATACATACCCTGAAGGCTGGGTACAGGCGGCCTGTGAAACCGAAACGTTTCCGTATCCGTCTCCATCGGCATCGGCATACCATACCGGTGAAGCCGTGATCGTCACGTTAAACGAACAGGTTGATACGTTTCCGGCTACATCAGTGGCTGTGTACGTTACTACAGTGGTTCCCACAGGGAAGCTGCTTCCGGATGCATGTGAAGAGGTCAGGGATGCGAGCGAGCAGTTATCCGTAGCGGTAGGCGCTGTCCAGGTTGCAACAGCACCACACTTGGTGATGTTTGAGGGACATCCGGAAATGACGGGGAGGATGTTGTCATTCACAATTACAGTCTGCGTAGCCGTAGACGTGTTCCCGTTGCCGTCGTTGAAGCTCCAGGTAATCGTGTATGTTCCCTGAGCACTGTAGGTCAGCGGGCTTGAAGTTGTTCCTGTTACGCTGCCAACGCAGTTGTCGGTCGCCGTCGGAGCCGTAACCGTAGCAGAACATTGACCGGTAACAGTAGACAAGGTCGGAGCAACAGGAGCAGTCACATCGTCAACAATCACAGTCTGCGTTGCCGTGGAGGTGTTTCCGTTGCCGTCGTTGAAAGACCAGGTTACTGTATAGGTTCCCTGAGCAC
>JBJTJB010000676.1:0-6563 GCA_046095245.1 Bacteroidota bacterium
CGCTGATCCTGACCTTCTTCTTCCGACACATGAAGGAGTTGATCGAAATGGGTTATGTCTACATTGCAACTCCCCCGCTCTACCTCGTTAAAAAAGGTAAAGAAGAAGTTTACTGCTGGAACGATGAACAAAGGCAGGAAGCTATCCGTTCTATCGCTGGTGAAGGAAAAGAAAGCAGTGTAACGACTCAGCGCTACAAGGGTCTTGGAGAGATGAATGCCGAGCAGCTGTGGGAAACCACCATGCGTCCCGACACACGTACTCTTCGACAAGTGACGATTGAAAGTGCTGCTGAAGCAGATCGTATTTTCTCGATGCTCATGGGCGATGATGTGCCCCCGCGCCGCGATTTCATCGAGAAAAACGCAAAGTATGCGAAAGTCGACGCTTGATTTTTAACCACCATCATAACACTCCAATCAACCATCCTCAACAAATGAAAGTCACCGTTGTAGGCGCCGGTAACGTCGGTGCCACTTGCGCAAACGTCATCGCTCACCGCGAACTCGTCAATGAAGTCATCCTGCTCGATATCAAAGAAGGTATTGCCGAGGGAAAGTCACTTGACATCTGGCAGACCTCACCCATCAACATGTTCGACACCCGTGCAAAAGGTGTCACCAATGACTACGCAGCCACAGCGGGTTCTGATGTTGTCGTGATCACTTCGGGACTTCCCCGCAAACCCGGCATGAGCCGCGACGACCTGATCGCTACCAATGCCGGTATTGTTAAGTCGGTCACCGAAAATATTGTCAAGTACAGCCCCAATACCATCGTCATCGTTGTCAGCAATCCGCTTGATGTGATGACGTATTGTGCCTACCTCACGGCCGGAATCGATTCAAAGCGTGTATTCGGCATGGCAGGCATCCTGGACACCGCACGTTATCGTGCGTTTCTTGCTGAAGCACTGAACACATCCCCAAAGGATATCCAGGCAGTCCTGATGGGTGGGCACGGCGATACCATGGTTCCGCTCCCGCGGTATACTACGGTTGCAGGAATTCCGGTTACCGAGTTGATCGATAAAGACAAACTGGATGCGATTGTTCAACGCACCAAAGTGGGAGGGGGCGAACTGGTGAACCTGATGGGCACCTCGGCATGGTACGCACCCGGTGCTGCTGCAGCTCAAATGGTGGAAGCCATCGTTCGCGACCAAAAGCGGATTTTCCCCTGCTGCGCCTGGCTACAAGGCGAATACGGCATGAAAGATGTGTACCTGGGCGTACCTGTCAAGCTGGGCAAAAACGGAATCGAGCAAATCATCGAGCTCCAACTGAACGCTGACGAAAAGGAGCTTCTGAACAGTTCGGCTACTGCTGTGAAAGAAGTCATGTCGGTTCTCGACCGCATGACCGAGTCCGTTAAGTAAGCAAGTAAATATTCCAAGAAAAACCTCGCTTCGGCGGGGTTTTTTCGTTCAGATACACCGCTCTTGTTCCAGTGCACTCACGGGCAGCCTGCAATTCGCCCGTGCGCCGAACCACTTGTATCGATTATGAGCGAGTATCCTGTACACCATATTCCGAACGGGGCGTGGAATTAAAAGTAGCATATGGCACAACTGCCAGAGTCCACCTAAACCAGAGAGGATTCGAATGGCGGCGCAGGACTCGCTGTAAAAAAATCCTTGACGAATCAAAATCACAGAACCTGCCTGTTCTAATCCGGATGCCTTCAACAAATTGACTCCAGACGCTGATTGTGAAGCGGCAAAACGATAGCGGCCTCGAACATCCCTCCTCAACAGGAAATCGACCGAGCGTGAACACAACACACAGTGCCCGTCAAAAAGGATGATATCCGAATCAGGCATTACCCGATACTGACTCCTATAAGTCTGCCGATCCCGAATGTGATTGCAGCTGCTGCAAGGCCGAACAGCACCTGTCGCATTCCCGAATAAACGACAGGCTTGGATGTAAACAAGGTGATTGCAGATCCGATCAGGAAAAGTCCCAATGCGCTGATTCCTGCACAGGCAAAAACCGCATTCATCCCGGTCAGGAAGAAGAATGGAATAACCGGCAAAATGGCTCCTATGGCAAACAACACGAAGGAAAATATTGCCGCCTCCATGGCGGAGCCCTCCAATTCCTCGGGATTGATGCCCAGTTCCTCACGCACGAGAACCGCATGCGCCTGATCCTTGTCGCGCATGACCTCCGAAGCCATGCGATGTGCTTCGTCTGTTTGGATCCCCTTGGCTATGTAAATCAGCGCCAATTCCTGCTGTTCTCCTTCGGGATTGTGTTCAAGCTCCTCCATCTCAACAGCCATTTGGTTTTCATACAACTCCTGGGAGCTCTTCACAGAAATCCACTCGCCCAGTGCCATGGACAATGCTCCGGCCAGTAGCCCGGCAATTCCGGTTAGTACGACAGTCGACTCACCAGCTGCCGCACCCGCAACGCCCATAACAAGGCTGAAATTGGAAACCAATCCATCATTTCCACCCAAAACCGCAGCACGCAATGCATTACCACCTACCGAACGATGCCGCTTTTCAAATCGGGCAATGCTGGTCCCTGCCAATTTTTGATCGCGCTGACGAATGGCATCGATGATTCGAACGTGATTCGCTTCACCTCCGGTGATTGCAATTCCATGAATCTTACGGCCCTGGGTTACCGCTCCGGCCAATCGCTTTTCGGTGTCCATCAGGACCCCAAGAACATATTCGTATCCGAACAGTTTCCCGATGCGGTTCAGTATTCTGGCACGCATTGATGGTGCAGGCAGATCGGACTCAGCACCACCCGATTTACGGATAAACGCCATGGCATGTCCGTGCTCAATCCCACTCATTTGACGAAAGACTTCGGCAATGACCGGATCAGATTCAACATCGGCCAACCTTGCATACAGGTAGGCCGCATCGACCTCGGTCTGTATTCCGGAAATTTCGGTTGTTTTCATGCTCAACTAAGGTATGCGTCTAATGGAAACAGCGTAGGGATCAACACTCACTTCGGGACTGAACGAAGGATCCGCATCGAGTGTCGTTAATCCGATACTGCTCATATACCCATTCTTACCCACACACGATGCAGCATGGTGAGGAGCAGTGCCTCCAATATAATTCCTGTTGGCCACAATGACTTTACCTGCGACTTCATCAATTGCTATTCCATGGGGTTGCCAACCAACCCGCACCCGTTTGATTTCGGTCAACGAGTTCATGTCAATGACGCTGATTGAACCGCGCATGCCGGGAAAAAAATCATCCTCAGTATTGGTCACAAACAAATTTCCTGTAGAAGCGGAAACCGCCATTTCAAGTGGTACTTTGCCAACCGGAATCACTTGAATCAATTGATCATTTGAGGTGGAGAAGACCCGGACTTGGTTCACATTGGTGTCCTGGCAGGTTACAAAGTATTTGCTGTAGTCGGGACTGAAAACAACTTCGTGGGGCTTCAACAGGCTGGTGGATTGCCAGGGGCCAGGCGGATTGAGATTGACGTCGCTATAGTCGGCAATGTTGTTAACCGGAATTTTCAGGAGTTTACTGATTTCCTGACACGTCACATAAATCGTATCCTGGGAAGCATTGAGTGCTATGCCGTGCAGATTTGGAACCGGATTTCCAGTGATCGGAAAAGGTCCATTGGTTTGAGCATGTCCGGTCAATAAATCAACGAAGGCTATTCGGCCGCCGTTGTAATCGACCGCATAGGCATCACGCGAATTGTCTGAAATGAAAAGGGTATTCCAACCTCCTGCTATTCCATTGCCGATGGAAATATTCCTGACCAACTGATCGGTGCTCGCGTCAAATACCTGAACAATATCTGCATTGAGGAAAACAACACACCAATACTTTCCGTCGGGTGTGACTTTAATATTGTGAGGTGATTCCGGCGGAGTTGCACCAGGTAACTGACCCAGGTCAACCATACGCATTGCCACCATGGATTCGGCATCAAAAACAGTGGCTACATCACATCCTTGGTTAACAACATACACCTTGGCACGCCCGGGATTCGAACTGAAAGGCACCTGTCCATTTTTGTCGGGAGCTCCGGATGCAATCCAGTCGCGCAGCAATGCATACTGGGTTGAGCTCAACGGAGCCGCATTGATCGGCATGGTAGGCAGGGCTACGATGCCTTGGGTGCTATCGGTATTGGTATAGTAACAAAGCAGACTGAAATCGGGTCGGAAAGGAATGACGACAGCTCCGTTTGAGGTTCCACGCAGCATGGCACCGAAACTTGACAAATCAAGGCCGCCCGCCGCCGCACTACTGGCTTCCGTGTGACAACCGGGTGTTGCACACCGCGACATCACTATCGCATCGATTTCAGGTGGATATCCTGAATCCTCGATGGGGATTGGAAGCTCATGTGTGCATGAAGAAGCAATGAGCAACCAACAAAAGAGCAGCAATCTGTTCCGATACATTAGTCGCCCTCTGTGATATAAACATTAAGGCTATCCGTTCCACTCGATGCGGATGTATTGTACGGAATTCCGCCTTTACAAATCCAGTTAACCGGATCAAGCAGACTATCGATTCCAACGGCATAGATATAGTACTGGCCACAGGCCAGACTGTCAACCGCTGCAAATGAACTTAAGGCATCAGCCGTTGTACTGTAATCATACAACGCGGGGTTTTCTCCGGGAAATTCAACAGCACCATATTTTATGTACACCGTTGCACCTTTAATCGGCCGCGTATGATGAATCATGTTGAGCACAATACGCAGATTTCCGGAACGCCCCGGCTTGCAGTTGTCGTCATCCTCATCTTCGGGCTTGCAACCCTGAAACAGGAACATGACCGGGAAGGCCAAAACAACTAACCAAGCGAATTTTGACCGGAAGAATGCTTGTTTTTTCATGGAAGATTGAATCAATATTTGATAAACGTGGCCCTTCCGGTACGCAAATCGCTTTGCCCCTGAAGCACATACGCCCCGGGAGGAAGATCAGAAATATCAAGAGAATGAGGCGAATGATATCCGTTTGCAACCTTGACCAAACGACCGGCCAAATCGAATACACGCAGCAGTGGGTCCGAACCTGAAGCGAGTTCACTCCAGATAACATTCAATCTCTGGTTAGCCGGGTTTGGATACACAAGCATATTTAGCGCCTCGGACGTTGCCTGTAGTGACAATGATGTGTTTTGCGTGTATAATGAAATACCGCCCGAAAACACACCAACGAAGAGATCCGGTTTGGTATCGCCATCTACATCGGAAAAATCAGGAGAGGCATAGGTTGGCTCAGCGATACCCTGAAATACACTATCCCGAAGCCGGAAAGCCCCGTTTAGGTTGGCATCGATGGAATCATAGTGATGAATAAAACCATCCTGCGAACCTACAATCATTTCATAGGAACCTGCACGATCGATGAGCCGGGGTACGGAGAAGCCTGTAAACGAGCCGGGCGCCGTTACATTGACTGAACCGAACTGCGAGGTAACAAGTGTGAAAACAGGATTGGAACCGGAACCGGTGTTCCTGAAGTAGTTCACATTTCCGGCGCGTTCACCAATGACAAGATCCAACAAACCATCCCTGTCCACATCAATCAACTGCGGAGCAGCGTTATCGCCTACATCGATTCCCTGGTACGCCGCCATATCGAAAACAAAAGCGGAAGCCGCACCCGGTAAAGCGGTGTTCCTCATAAACACCAGTTGCCCACCCGACTCTCCAATTAACATATCCTGATCACCATCGCCATCGAGGTCACCGAATGTCAAATGGAGTGCAAGCAAACCAAGACCGGATAAAGCGTTGAAATCATCCGTCACCCACTCGAACTCGGCCTTGGGTCCGGATCCGATATTACGGTAATAAGCTACTTTACCAGACAAATGACCTCCATTGAAATAATCATCATGACCTACCAGTAAGTCCACTCTGCCGTCCTGGTCAACATCGAATGAAACGGGATGAGCACCTGTACCTACATCAACCATGGTAGAGGACAACCAGCGATCGCTTTGCTTGGCAAACACATTCGTTTGGTTATTAGTTGTATTTCGATAAAACTTCATGTTCTGATAATCCTCCGATGCAAAATAGAAGCTGCCGGCAAGCAGGTCCTTGTTCCCATCGTTATTCAGATCCATGTAATGCGGACTCACCATTTCCTTCATCCTGACGGGCTGGTCGTACGACGGAAATGCGGTATCCTGACTACAGATCCAAGCTGAATCGGGCGTTCCGCAATTTTGAAGATAAAGCAGGTTGTTCCCGAGTATATCGCCATTAAGCACATCCTTGTCGCCATCACCATCCAGATCGCAAACCAGCAGGCAGGATCCGGCGTGGCGTAATCGCTCCGCTTCATGGACAAACCGATCCGAATACTCAACCCAACGCGTGCTCTCGCTAGCGTCAATTCGGGGCGAGTTGGCAGGAGTTAGCGGGCATATGGTCGGAATAGGGGGCAACAATGCTGAATTGCCTGTGTTTGTCAAGACGAAATACCCCCAGCAATTGGGGATATTACGCATCGGACTGAGTGAAGCCGTACCGGTAGAATCGACAGAATAGTTCCGGTGGTGTTCAATGAAAGACCCACTAATACTT
>JBJTJB010000677.1:0-2875 GCA_046095245.1 Bacteroidota bacterium
CAACCGTGAGTGTCCTGGATACCATCCGTCCCACCATTGCCTCCATCGGCACCATAACGGCAACGTATGACCCTGCACTGTGCGGCGCAACGGTTAGTTATGGACCGGTTTCGTACAGCGATAACTGCGGAGCAAGCCTGGTACAGACAGCAGGATTGGCCAGTGGATCGATTTTCCCCATCGGTACCACCACCAATACGTTTGTGGCCACAGATGCATCAGGAAACAGCACCAGCATGTCCTTCAATGTGGTGGTGAATCCCGGTACGCTGACACTGACCCTTTCGACAGACAAAACAACTGTTCAGTACAGTGACCGGGTTGTCCTGACTGCTCGCATTGACGGTGGTGCCAGTATTTGTGGACCGAATGCCAACGACAGTGCAAGCTTCTTTATTGGAACTCATCCGTTGGGCAATGCAGCCTTTGTAGTAACAGGCAATGATCTCGTAGCCAACCTGGATGTAGCCATGCGCGGAACCGGAAGCAGCAACAGTTTCTTTGCTCCGGGCAACAAATCGCTCAGCGTTACCATCAACAATACACCTCCGGTATTCAACGTCAACAGCAGTGCTACTGCAGCGCTCGAAATTACGCAGGAGAATGCACGACCCAATTTTACTGGACTGACCTTTTATTCGACACCTACACTGACAAATACCACTGCAACCGTCACACTTGAAGCCGTTGTTTATGACATCAGTACTGTTGCAGGAATCACACCTGCCGATGTTGATTCAGGTGATATTCGGTATGCAAGCGTTACGTTTGTAAACAGGGCAACTGGCGCAATCATTGCATCGAACCTGCCATTAACGCTTGTACAATCAGGACGAGAAACGATTGGCTACGCTTCGTTCAGTTTCCCGGTAACAGTCGGCACCAACGACAATGCAGCAATTCTGGAAGTGAGCACAATTGTCAATGGATATTATACCTACAACAATGGATCCGACATTACGCTCATCACAGTCGCAAAACCAGCCAGCAATTTCATTTCGGGTGGAGGATTCATCTATCTGACCAATCCGGGAGGCAGTCAGAGTGCCGACATCGGCACCAAGAACAACTTCGCCTTCAGTGTGAAGTTCAACAAGCGACTCACCAACCTGATTGGAAATGTCAATTTCATCATCCGTAAAGTGGAGAGCGATGGTATCGAACACACTTATCAGATAAAAGGAAACAACCTCCAATCCCTGGCTATCAATCCGGCTGACTCCTCCGCACAATTGACAGGAAAAGCCAATGTGCAAGACATTACCGATCCGAATAATGTCATTGGTCTGTTAGGTAACGCCAACTTCAGCCTGAAGGTTGATGACAACGGAAACCCGGGAGTAAACAACGATCGTTTCTGGGTGAACCTTATCCATCAGGGAAATCTTTGGTATGTCAGCAATGCGTTCGGTACGCTGCAAACACTTGACGGAGGCAACATAAAAGTCAGTATCAGTAGCGGTGCCCGTGTTGCTAGTGATAACCTTGAGGGTGGTACTGTACTCGGACAGAACTTCCCGAACCCGGCCTCCGATCACACCAGCATCACCTTCTCCATTCCCGAGGACGGTGAAGCGCTCCTGCAGGTATTTGGCCAGCGCGGCGAACTGCTGCAGCAAATCGACAGCCGTGAATATGCCGGAGGCATGATCCACCGCCTCGAGCTGGACCTGCAGCATCTGGCTCCGGGTAATTACTTCTACCGCCTCATCACCAACGATGAAGTATTGACCCGCACGTTTACGGTCATCCGCTAAACAAAACGGGGTTTCATTCGAATACAAACGGGTCGCACACTGCGGCCCGTTTTCTTTTGTAGCCCTACAATACGTACTTTCGGATTGACCAAGCATGAAAACACACTTCAACACCCTTCTCATTGCCACTGCTGTCGTACTGAGTGCCCTGCTGTTTTCGCAGGCCTTTCTTAACCGGAACAAATCGGCTGATACCATTTCGGTGACCGGACTGGGCAGCAAGGATTTCATCGCGGATTTGATCGTATGGAAAGGCTCGTTCCGACAGAAAAACCTCGATCTGAAAGAAGCCTATGCACAACTCGACCGCGACCGGGAGAAAATTCGCGGCTATCTGGTCGGCAAGGGGGTTGATGCAAAAAACATCGTGTTTTCGGCCATCGATATCAACCGCGAATTCGATGAGCAGTATGACGGGAACGGAAATCGCATCAGCTCAACCTTTACCGGTTACCGGCTCAACCAGGACGTGCAGGTCGAATCGCGGGACGTGGACAAGGTGGAGCTGATTTCGCGTGAAGTCAGTGAACTGATCAATTCGGGCATCGAGTTTTACTCCCAAGCACCCGAATACTATTACACCCGGCTGGCGGAACTGAAAATTGAAATGATAGCCGCCGCTACACGCGATGCACGGATCCGCGCCGAAAAAATTGCGGAACAGGCGGGTAGTGATTTGTGAGAATTGAAAAAGGCCGACATGGGGGTTTTTCAAATCGTAGCCCAGAATTCCTCCGAAGATTTTTCATGGGGAGGGTCGTTCAATACCAGGTCCACGCGGCAAACAGCCAACATTACGGTGCGACTGGAGTACGAAACCGATTGACCGGCTGCTTTACCACACCATTATTTAAACGCGGCGACCGCAACGTAGATCAGCGGACGCAGTGACCTTAACCCATTCCCCGAATGCCCTCGCGCTCGTTGCTGTCCGCTGCGCACGCCGCGTTTAGAAAATGTCCTAAATCCTTGCATGGAATCTGATTTCAGAATTTCAAGTCTTTAGAAACGCCCTAAAACCATCGGTTTTAAACTGTTTTTTGTCATTTTTTAGCCAAAAAGCTCCAATTTCAGCTTAAAATGACGCTTTTTCTCAGGTTTTTTTCAAATACATTTGT